>JAAYUJ010000336.1 GCA_012517775.1 Deltaproteobacteria bacterium | reverse complement strand
GATGATGTGAAAACAGATAGAGGCAGCGGAGATCCCTTCTTTGGAGGACCTTGTGGAAATGGTTCAACTGGAGGGTGTTCAATTTGTTGCATGGAGAATGACCCTGGATATGATGGGATTCAAGGGGGATGACTTCATCGAAGTTGTCGAGGTTCAGCCTGCGGAGGACTATTTGAAACACGCAATGCACTGCAAGATCGATATGTTCACCTGAGGCAACTCATCAGAGGTGAAATACATGGGTTGACAAGAGTGCCCAACTCATGCTCCATAGGCACTCTTGCCTTGATTCTCTCACTGTGCCGCGGAAGACTGCTCTTCCGAAACGCCGCTTTTCAAATGAACCTGTTTATACAGAGGGCAGTTACAAATTGCTGCCTGTTTTTCCTCCATCTCCTGCCTGGTCCGGAAGACCCAGGTGCTGGGTTCAGAATAACAGTAAACAGCGAGTTCACAATCTTTACAGACATTCATGTCAACAATCCTCGAAAACCTCAATGGTGGAAATCCGTTGGTCATCGCCATCCGTCGAGAGAGCCTTGAGATACTCGTCCCATTCGGTAGGGAGTAAGTATTTCTTTCGACTGTTGCATTGCTTGCATGCAGGTACGACATTTCCCCGTGTCGACCTCCCACCCCTCACAAGAGGCACGATATGGTCCATCGTGAGTTGCCCGGGTGACTCGGTCTTTCCACAATAGTGACAGATCCCTTTTGCCAACTTTCTCTGCCACCATTGAGTCCTTCGCAATGCCCTCCCTTTCTCCTTCTCCCGGCTGATCGCCGCAGGAGATATATCAACGGTGAATAGTGGTGAAAGTTCTTTAGTATTCATAATGTGCATCGAACTTAAAAGGTCCTCTCACATGCCTTGACAGTCCATTATTGTTGTTCTTCTGACGAAACAGCAGGCTTTAGAGCCACGTAAAAGGTGTTCTGGCCACGCTTGATGAGAAGCAAGAGCGTTTCCCCCTTTTTCATCTTCTGGGTGGCCTGATTGTAATCCCGAATATTCTGGATCTTCTGTCGATTCACTTCCTTGATGATATCTCCGCGCCTGACTTTTGCCTCTGCGGCAGGCCCGCCGGGCTCGACGGCGGAGACAAGCACTCCATGATCTCCCTCTTCCAGACCGAAACGCTGTGCCAATTCAGGAGTGATGTTCTGAACGGTAAGCCCCCAGGAGGATTCCTTTTTCGTAACCTGATCCTGTTCACCTTCGTCGGGCATCGTTCCTATGGTCACTTTGACCTCACGGCTTTTTCCGTCACGAAGGACCTGGAGGACAATCTGAGAATTGGGGGGGGTAGCAGCAACCAGACGTGACAGAGTGTGGGCATTTTCGACTGATTTTCCGTCAAAATCAGTGACGACGTCACCACGTTTCAATCCACCCTTCTCCGCCGGGCTTTCTCGCATGACATCACCTACGAGAACACCCTTTGTTTGCTTGATTCCGAAAGACTCAGCCAGTTCTGGAGTGATGTCCTGAATCATGATACCCAGCCATCCCCGAACAACTTTGCCTGTCTTGAGTTGCGGCAGAATGTCCTTGGCGAGGTTCATGGGAATG
>JAAYUJ010000036.1 GCA_012517775.1 Deltaproteobacteria bacterium | reverse complement strand
CTTTCAATGTTTTCCTGGGCGGAGGCGAGGTTTGTTTTTGTGGCCTCGTATTCGTCCCTGAGAGCGAGGTAATTGGTGGAGCCGGTCTTGAGCTTCTCATGATCATCCGCCAGCTTGGCAAATTGCTCCGAGAGCCTGCTCTCCTTTTGCTGCAGTTCCGTCTTTTCCTTTTCAAGTTGCGCCAGTCGCTCATTCAGGGCGGCATTTTCGTTCTGAAGCTCTTTCGTGAAAGTCTCCTCAGGAGGCCGGGGTCCCAGTGCCCTGGTAAAAACCCAACCGTCCTTCGTCTCCCCCTCAGGGCTGACATATCGGACGCGGGTCCACTCGCTTCCCTTGAGAATCTCCACGCTTGAGCCCGGCGGTAACATGGTCAGGGTCCTGGTTTGGGTACCAGGCCCCGATCGAAGAGGGATCTCCTTGGCTTCCACTACATAAGTTTTTGCGGCCCAAGTTGCCTGTGAATAGAGAATCATGGTAAGAAGCACCACAGGAATGGGCCAGAGACGAATATGCATCATGATGGGTATCTCCGTGATCAAATGTGAGACGAACCTGTCAACGTATTTGAGCCAGCGGGCCATGGACTCAAAGAGGGGAAAACGGTTTGTCACATCTTCGTACGATCAAGGCTCACGGCAAGCCAAATGAGCGACGGATGGCATTATAGAGGGAGACGAGAGGTCAGGCAAGGCAAAAAGGCTTTGACCATGAGCCTCCAAGGCTTTGGAGGGTTGGAACCGCATGTTGATTGATACCCATGCGCATCTTGATTTTCCTGAATTCTCCGGCGACCTGCCCGCGGTGCTAGAGCGTGCCAGGGAAAAGGGAGTTCAGGAAGTGGTCACCATTGGAATTGACCTCGACAGCAGTCGTCGTGCGTCCGAGTTGGCAGTGACGTACCCGGGAATATACGCCACCGTGGGCATTCATCCCCACGGAGCCCGGGAGTTGGAGGACACACTTCTGACGCGATTCGAGGACCTGACCGGAAATAGACGGGTAGTGGCCATTGGGGAGATCGGACTCGACTACTACCGGGACCGGCAGCCTCGTCCCATTCAGAAAAGATGTCTGCAGCAGCAGATTGAGCTGGCCTGTTCCACGGGTCTGCCCGCAGTGTTCCACATCAGGGAGGCGTTCGACGATTTCCTTAAGATTGTCAAAGGTTACTGCTCACGCCTCAGGGGCGGGATTCTGCATTGTTTTTCCGGAGATTGGAGAATCGCCCGAATTTGCCTGGACATGGGATTCATCCTCTCCATTCCTGGGACCGTGACTTTCCCGAAGGCGCTGGAACAGCAAGAGGTCGCAAGGCTTACCCCGCTGGATCGCATCGTAGTGGAGACCGATTGCCCCTATCTTGCGCCCGTACCGTTCCGCGGCAAAATCAATGAACCGGCCTATGTGTATTATACCGCGCAAAAGATTGCGGAGCTGAGAGGTTGCCCCCTGGAAGAGGTTGCCCGTCAGACCACCAGCAATGCGCACGCGATTTTCGGGATCGCATCGAACTTACGCTCGACCAGCACAAGATAATGAACAGTCTCCATACAACCCCCATTGCACTCTACCGGACCAGACAGCCCCTGATTCTCGCGTCGGCCTCACCACGGAGGAGTGAACTGCTCAAACGGATAGGACTTGATTTTCAGGTTATCCCGAGCGGAACCGAGGAGACGAATCACGTTCCCACGGGAATTTGCGAGCAAGTGGAAAGGTGGGCGAGGGAAAAGGCGCTTGCCGTATCCCTGCTGCGACCAGGCTCGTGGGTGCTGGGAGCCGACACGGTTGTGGTGCTGGAAGGGAGGATCCTCGGGAAACCGCGAAATGCGAACGAAGCGAGAAGCATGCTTGAGGATCTGAGCGCAAAGACCCATGAAGTTACCAGTGCCATCTGTCTCATCCATCAAGACAATGGGTTTCAGCGCATTCAGACTGTCACGAGCCGGGTCCGGTTCCGCAGCCTGGGTGGCCGGGAAATTGAAGCATATATCCGAACCGGAGAACCCCTGGACAAGGCCGGTGCCTACGGTGTTCAGGGAATGGGTGCCTGTATGGTGCAGGAGGTGTCAGGGTCCTACACCAATGTGGTTGGACTCCCCCTGTGCGAAACACTCGAGTGGCTGCTGGAATTGGAGATCGTCGCACCGGCGGTTTGAAGCCTACCGTGCCCTTTCAGGGAGACGGCCTTTTTTTGAGTTCCGCCAGTAGGACTATCCGGGGTGCATTCCCCTGCAGATCGGTTTTCCAATTCCGACGGCGTTTGCACCCAGATGTCGGGTATGGAAACCCGACCTACGAAGGAGCGGTAACCCGGGCTCATTGAGAAGGTACGATGGATGTGGCGAGATCGCGAACATTCCGGGCGAAAACAGGGACCGAGGGGAAATCTCCTGGTATCAACCCGAGGGAAGAGCAAGAGATGAATATGATGGGCTCGATAGCGGAAAACCTGAGAGCTGTGGAAAAAAGGATTGCGCTTGCCTGTTCGAGGGTGGGGCGACCACCGGGCGACGTGAAGCTTGTGGGCGTTACCAAGACGGTTCCGACGGAGCGGATTCGTGAAGGGATCAAGGCAGGGATTGCGATACTTGGCGAGAACTATGTCCAGGAAGCCAGGGCCAAGATAGATGCCCTATCGGATCTTCCGGTAACCTGGCATTTTATCGGTCATCTCCAGTCCAACAAGGCCAAGGTTGCCGTGGACTGTTTCGATTTGATTCACAGTGTGGATCGAATCAGTCTTGCCAAAGAACTGGACCGGCAGGCTCAGAAGCGGGGAAAAGCCCTTTCGGTTTTGGTCCAGGTGAACCTGGGAGATGAAGAGACGAAGAGCGGTGTATCACCAGAAGGGGCGCTCGAACTGGCCCAGGCTGTTGGAGGGATGGACGCTCTGCGTTTGCGCGGCCTGATGGCACTCCCCCCCTATCTTGAAGACCCGGAAGACGTTCGGCCTTATTTTCAAAGTCTCAGAAGGCTCCTGGAGCGGTTGAAGTCGGAGTATTCGAAGCCCGATGATCTGACCGAGCTCTCCATGGGAATGAGTCACGACTTCGATGTGGCTGTAGAGGAGGGTGCTACTCTGGTCCGCATCGGGACGGCGCTCTTTGGGGCGAGGCCTCTTTCCGGCTGAACCATCTCTGCCGCTGGATTTCCGCCAGCACCACCGCGCCAGCCACGGCAGCGTTGAGGGATTCCATCGGACCATGTGATGGAATGGCGGCCAGGATGTCACAGTGCTTGCGGACCAGCGGACGCAGACCTTTCATCTCATTTCCGATGACAACTCCCAGGGGGACGGTCAGGTCCACATCATATATGGGAAGAGCCTCCTCCACGGCCAGCCCCACAACCCAAAGACCCGCTTCTTTCATCCCATCGAGACAGCGCGCCAGATTGGTCACCTGAATGACGGGCAGATACGAGGCCGCCCCGGCGGCCACCTTCATGACTGAACCGGTTACCTTGGCCGATCGGTCCCTGGGAATGACCAGGCCCTTTGCCCCCAGGAAACAGGCACTTCTCATGAGAGCGCCCAAGTTTTGGGGGTCCTGGACGGAATCGAGCACAACGAGAGGTTCTCTCCGGGACGCCTCGCTCTTCAGAATATTCTCCAGGGGAACATAGGGAAAATCCGGGACCAACAGTGCCACTCCCTGATGGTGCGCATGCCCCAGGAAAGCGGAGAGTGCTTCCTTTTTCTGCATGCGGACAGGTATTCCCCGGCTCGTGCACAGGTCGAGGAGATCCTGAATCCTGGCATCGATGCGGGAATGGACCATTTCTCCCGGCACGAGGTTATTGGAAAGAAGGGCCTCACGCACCGGATTGACGCCACAGATCCAGATTCCATCACGGGAAAGGGTTTTCTCTTTCATTGCCATGGCTCATGAATCATAGCACCACAACGCCCGGCGACCATGGACCGCTGTCTGTTCCCCTCCCGAGATGAAAATGGGGTTTTTGCGGATTTGCGTGAGAAATGCGTGCCACAGAGTGACAGACTCTGAGGATGATTCTCCTGATTTCACGCGAATCCGTGATGAGCCGAAAATGGCAGGTGGGGTTTCCATACCCGACGCGCTGCTGTCGTGAAGTGAATCCTGACCTGCGGCTCAGTGCAATTTCATCTTGAAGTCCATGCTTGCGTCGAGGGGAGGCGGCTTCTACCCGCGTTGTTTCTCCAGAAAGGAGCCGAGCCACCTCGCCTGATGAAACCGATCACACCGGCAGGCCCGCAGAATTGCGTCGAGGTCCGCGATGGCGTCCTCCCTGTTGTCATTGACAATGACAAAATCATACCAGGGAGCCTCCTGAATCTCGGCTATCGCCGCACTGAGGCGCCTGGCCACTTTCTCCGGAGCATCCGAATCCCTCATTTTGAGCCGATTCTCGAGCGCATCCAGAGACGGGGGAAGCACAAAGATGGTTTTTGCAAAGGGATAGTGGCAGCGTACCTGTCGAGCTCCCTGAACATCAATGTCCAACAGGACGTCCTTTTCCTCCAGGAGCCATCTCCTGATGATGTCACCGTCCGTGCCGTAATAGGCATCATGAACCACAGCCCACTCAAGAAAGCGCCCTCGCCGGATTCCTTGAATAAACTCCTCCTGTGACAGGAAGTGGTAATCCTTACCGGGGATTTCATCCCCTCGCGGGGTGCGGGTCGTGCACGATACAGAGAAACGGAGATCCGGCCATTTGCTCAGCACGGAACGAATCAGCGTCGTCTTGCCTGCCCCTGAGGGTGCGGAGACTACAAAAAGCTGCCCCTGAGATATGGGCGTCGGCATGGCTATTCTTTTTCGTGCTTGAGAAGATTCGATTCCTTCGGGTGATTGTCGGAGAGAAGCCTCTGAGCAATCGTCTCGGCCTGGACACCGGAAAGGATCACGTGGTCGCTGTCGGTGATGATGATGGAGCGCGTTCTTCGGCCCATGGTGGCATCTACGAGCTTGTTGGCCAGTTTGGCGTCTTCCTTCAGGCGTTTCATGGGAGCGGAAGCTGGAGAGACGATCGCCACGACACGGTTTGCAATGACCGTGTTTCCAAAACCGATATTGAGGAGTTTGACTTCCATACCCGACCTTTCCTAAGTCACTCTATCCGGTCACCCCGTCAAAAGCCGCGCCCAAGGCCG
>JAAYUJ010000335.1 GCA_012517775.1 Deltaproteobacteria bacterium | reverse complement strand
TCGGCACCACAACGGCTTTACGAGTTCCTTCCTCATCCACCAGATATTGTTCCTGGAATCCGATCATCACTCTCCCTCTCTTGCCTGCGATGCGTGTGTTGGGTCGTTCGGTCGTTGGGTCAAGCGACACAGCCCAGGGCGGTCCTGGCCGCCTTCTCCCCGTAGAAGCTGTGAGGATACCCGCCAGGAAGGCCGTTGGGATACCCTGGAGGGGATATAGTGCAGATCGAGCTCCCTGGCATCGTCCATCAGGCTCTTCGACGATGGGATGAAAGCACCGGTTTCGGCGAGCAGTTATCCCGCCCTTCACGAGAATCTTGGCATCAACCGCCGTGGAACAACCGATTTCCTCTACATGCACCGCGTCCACTCCCTCCTCTCGGAGCAATCTCGCTGCTGATCGAGGAAGACCCTGGTCAAGCAGCAGTTTCATGACTTGCCGGGAACTCAATAACGCGCTCGTCGAGATATGACGCGGCATAAAGGAGAGCCTGGCGAATATCCTCTTCCTCAAGCTCAGGATACTCCCGGCGTAATTTCTCACGATCATGGAAAAAGGCCACAAGCTCAATGATACGACGGACGGTTAAGCGCATGTTGCGTATGCAGGGCTGGCCGTTCATGCGGGCAGGATCAATGGTGATACGGTTGAAACTCATCCTCGGAAACTTCCTGCCATTAACTGTAGCACACTTTGATAAGTGGACCAAGTTCTGGATTGGGTCATTGGGTCGTTGGGTCATTGGGTCGTTGGGTCATTGGGTCGTTGGGTCGTTGGGTCATTGGGTCGTTGGGTCATTGGGTCATTGGGTCCATGGGGTCGTTGGGTCCGTTGGGTCATTGGGTCTGTGGGGTCGTTGAGTCTATTGGGTCAAGCACCGCAATGAGCAAAGGGATGGATTGGGTTCTCAAGCGATTGATTACTCCACTTTCTCGAGAAGCTCAAAAAATCGCTCCCTTGTCATTCCGGCAGTCGTCATATTTGTCCTGATATGCGTCACAGGAACAGCCTTTGGGCTGGTTCTTATGACGAGCGGCCTTTTTATGCCGCTTTTTGTCATGATAATATAGTCGCCTCTCATCCTCTTAACCACAAAGCCATCGAGCTCGAAGCCCCGTACGAGAGTCTGATAACTTATGGGGACAATCTTCCTCACAGGCGCTTTATAGAGCCAGGGCCAAGTCCTCCTGGAACACAGGTTTTCTCGATGTCCATGAGTCGTGAATCCTGGAGAAGCCTGATTCCTCTAAGACATCCTCCAAGGTTCCCATCTCCCGGCATTCTTCGATGAAAAGCTTGATAGCCTGCCTCAAAGACGCCTTGGCTTCCTCTATGGTGTCGCCAAAACTTGAGACGTTCAGTTCCGGCGACAATGCCACATAGACATCCCCTTCTTCAAATAACTCTATTCTCACAGACAAATTGATCATCTGTTGTCCTCCAGGGTCGTTGGGTCATTGGTCCATGGGGTCTGTGGGGTCGGCGGATTTTGCGGTCTTTATGGTATGCTCCGGTTCAACAGTCTTGTCTTAATTGCGCCGGGTTCGCGCGCACAGTGGAAAACCCCGAACACAAAGATCTTGTCGCCCTCAGCCCTGTAATAAATCGCGTGTGGAAATCGGCGAAGCAGACACCACCGGAATTCATGATTAAGTTTGGGGTAAGGTATTGGATTTCTTGTCAGCTCAGCGGAACACGCATAGAGTATACGCAGAAATTCCTCACCAAGCCCTCTTATCTTCGCTTCGTACCAAGCATAACTATCAAAGGCATCTTCCTCTACTTCGGGAAGGAAGCGCAGGGTATCCTTCATTTCCTTCTCTCTATCTTGCTCTGCAGTTCCTCGAGAGAAAGAATGTTTTCCGGATCAGATGCAAAGGTATTGAGCCTTCTTTCCAACTCTTCAAGGTGGCTCTGAGGTATAGGCACTACGTATTCACCCGAAACAATACTGTCCCACAAATCCTCAACCAACATTATCTTCTCCGGGGCACTCAGTTTCGCAATTTCAGGTATATCACTCAGGCGCATTGCAATGCTCTCCCTGCTTGACTATAGGTCTGTTGGGTCATTGGGGTCTGTTGGGTCTTGGGAGCCATTATCGCCCACATCTTTAATGCCTGAAGCATTTCTTGCACTACTCTGCCGCCGGCAATGGAAGACGGCGGATGCGCACACCCCCTTCTGCAACCGTGGCAACAGCACCATGATCGAGTACTTCTGCGTGATGCGTGATGATACTCTCGAGATAGAGGTTCACGCGTTCGGGGCGCATATTGCGCAAACGGAAAATGATGACTGTTGGCAACTGGGCCCCACTGGCAGCCAGGAGATCACCAAAATCCAGGTCATGTGTGAGGACAATGCTTTCCTCACGGCGGGCCTTCTCCAATATTTCGAAATCCTTCAGCCTTCCAAGACCCTCTTGGTGCAGGTGCACCGCCAGGTGCCCGAGATCCCGAAGAAAGCTCACCGTCTTGAGTGATATCCCCATATCAGCCAGGAACTTCATCACGAGGCCAGCTCAACGGGATGCACCGTTTCTTCAGCCAACCATGCAGCAAAGTGAAGTGCTTGCCGAATGTCCTCGCGCTCCAAGTAAGGATACGCCTCGCTGATTTCATCAGCGCTCATCCCATTGGCAACCAAATTGACAACAAGGGATACGGTCACACGCATACCACGAATGGTTGCCTTGCCACCCATTACGTTTTGGTCATAAGTGATACGCTCAAACTCGAACATTGAAAGCCTCCCGCAATTCATGCCGACAATTCTAATACCAATAGCATGCTTCTGGGCAGGGAGGAACCTCGATTCATAGAGTTTTCGACCAAAAAATCAGCAGCGGCGAGCATGGGAAGAAGAGGTCGTTGGGTCCATGGGGTCTGTTGGGTCATCGGGTCGTTGGGTCTTTGAGTCGTTGGGTCAAGCGACTTTCTCAGAAGATTGATTCACTGCATTGGCAGAAGGTAGGCAACGCAGGAGGAGAGACCATATGCGATGCATGAAGCAAGAAGATTCCCTCTCTCCAATTCGGATGCAGGGTCGTCAAGTCTCGCCCATGGGCAAGGCCAATTCACGAGAAACTGACAGGACTTGCGGCAAGGTACGAATGCCACGGGCAGCCTCGATCAAGGTCTCTTTCTCTTCCACAGTCAGCGTGTGGAGGTCTCCCCCCTCAAAGTACACAAGCGCCTTCAGACTTTCCATAGGCTGAAACTCACGCCCGTACATGGCGCGGGCTGCCGCCAGCCCTTTTGCCAAGCTCACGTCGGCCTTCAGCATAGCGGCGATGTCCCTGTAATCCTTTGCTTCAATGCGTTGCAGGATCACCTTGACCTTGGTTGCCATGAGATCATCCAGGGAGGCGACCTGCAGAACACCGTCTTCAGTCAGCTCCGGTTCCCCGACACGACCGAATCCGATGCTCCCGAAGAAAGACACTTTCACGGATTGAAGGCTTTCCTGACCGAGGGTAACCAGCACTGAAAGGGTATCCAGGCTATCCTGAATTATCAGGGAACCCGAAAGAAAGGATAAAGCATCCCGGATCTCCTTCTTGTCCAATGGTCTGTCGGTAAAGAAATCGAAATCCACGGAAAAACGATGCCCAATGCGAAGAGCGATTGCTGTGCCCCCGTAGAGCACCATCCCGAGCCCGGCTGTCGGAGAGAGCTCCGCCCAAAGCCGTTGTTGAACCGGAGGCAGAATGGCTGCGTGAGTTTTGAAACTTCGGATCACGCCACCCTTCGTTCCCGCATCCGAATGGTTTCTCCAGATTTCGCCAAGCCAAGCCGGTAGTGCCAGTAAGCCCATGATTTGCCGGAAAACATGCCCGCTTCGGCATCGGCAATCACGTGGCGGAGGTATTCGTCTCCCACCGCTTCGGCCAACTCCTGCACGTCATCGAAGTCGCCGATATCCATCACCTGTGCAACGATTCGCTCAGGCATCTCGACGGCCTCCTCCGGCGTCTTCCACCAGATGTACCTGGCAGCGAAGCGCTTCAGCATTTCCCGATCGGGCTGAGTCATGATTTCACCGGTTGGGTCTGTTGGGTCCATTGGGTCATTGGGTCTATGGGGTCTGTTGGGTCGTTGGGGAAAGCCTCCATGAACTTGACCGCATCGCTCCTGCCCAACTCCACCACAAGATCGATATCGTAGGTCAGCCGAGGTTCTCCATAGATGATACTCGCCACCGCTCCTGTAACAAAATAGTTGATATTCGCCTTGTTGAGCCGGCTCGTAAAGATACTGAACAGTTCAAGTTCCGGCATTGAAGAAAATTTCCCGTGTCACATCGGCGATTTCTTCCTCGGACCAGTCAGGATGCTGATGGCGCAACGCTGAGGCCTTGAGTTGCCGTGCCGAGTAATGAAGCCGGGAGGCGAGACGAAGCTTCTGCTCAGGCGTCATGGAGCGAAAAATGCGTATCTGTTCGGGGTGCAATGGTTGGGTCATGGGGTCTGTTGGGTCGTTGAGTC
>JAAYUJ010000334.1 GCA_012517775.1 Deltaproteobacteria bacterium | reverse complement strand
GCTTTATGGGCCGAGCCGGACTGATCAATTCAGGCGGAGCCTCCGGAAAGAATGATCTCGCGCAGGCCGTTCGAACAGCGGTAATCAACAAGCGGGCGGGAGGCATGGGCCTCATAACCGGCCGCAAAGCCTTTCAAAAGAGCATGGAAGAGGGGGTGCAGTTACTGCATGCCGTGCAGGATGTGTATTTGGATGAGCGTGTGACTATTGCTTAGAGGCGGTGTCAAAGAGGAGAGTGACCGTTATCACGAAACACCATTCCGGCGTGCTTATTGCGGGAAATCGGCAAGCACGCGTTGCTGCACGCTGCCTCCTTAGAGCCTGCAGGGGCAGGATTCGCTGATATGACAGGTGCGTAATGAATCCCCGTCTATGGGGATCGGTGTGCAACGGGGCGACAAGGTGAGGTAAGGTTTTCGCTCGAACGGCGGGAATTTGATGAAATGCGGAAAAGCGCCCGTGCACTGGGGGCACGGGCGCTTGGATTCATGGTGGCGGTCTCCTTCGGTTTCAAGAGGTGGAGCATGGTGCGGTCCGCTCCGTCTCAATCAGCCGTCGATGAGGGACTGAATCGCCGCCGGGTACTCGCTCTTGGCCGGAAGGAAGATGAGCTCGGGGTCCACAAATTCCCTCAGGACAAACAACTCCCGGTACGTGGGGTGGCGCGTTTCTCCGGTCACACGAGAGACGTTGAGTTCAAAGCCGCAGTTCTCCTTGATCTGGTCCACGGTGACCCCTGGATGATGAGAATCCAGGTAGATGATCCCCTGATCATCGAAGCGGTAAACTCCCATATTGGTCACTACGGCACAGGGTCCACAATCTGCAAAGGGAGTCCCTTTCCACACTTCCTTCTTGGGCTTCCATTCCCTCGTCTTGAAGTCCCAGCACCACCATCCCGGCGTTGTTGTGTATTCGTTGCGCTCTACAAAACGCCTCTTTTCCTGCAGGATAATGAATGCGGTCCGCCGGGCCATGGTCCCGATGTCCGAGTTGCCTCCGGATCCCGTGAACCGGTGGGAGGGCTGGAAATAATCCCCGATGGAGGTCACGTTCACCCCGCCGTATTTGTCTATGGCGGCTCCTCCGAGGAACCCGAGTGTCACGAATCCCTGCTGGAGGTAATAGCCGAACGTATCGACCAGCCCTCCCAGGGTAGAGCTCATATTGGCGGCCCGCTGGTCGCAGACGGACATGGGCACGTGCATGGTCTTGCCGTCACATATCCCCGATTCATATATGAGAAGGGCATGGGGAGCGTTGAGCATGTTGGCCGTCATGATCCCCACCATGGGGAGCCCGGTACCTGCGAAAACGATATCGTCGTCCCTCACTTCATGGGCCACGGCAATGGCCATCAGCTCCGGCAGAATGAACTCACCGGGCTTTGCGGGTTCGTCAGGAATCCTGTCGATGAGCTCTATCAATTCTTCCATAGATTTTGCCATGTTCTGATCCCCCCTTTCTTAATAACCGCTTCTCGCAACGGACAAAGGCATCTTCATCCTCGGTGCGGGTTTCTTGCCTCTGAGAATCCGTGTGCTGTAGCCTGTCACGCTGTCCGCCTTGAGGTCGAGAAGCCTCTTGACACCCAGTTTGTCGATCATGTCCTCCCACGTTTTCGGCCCGTAAACCCATTCATCGAGCCATTTTTTCAGTTCCTCCTCACTGCGGGATGCTGCGTCCATGAGGCGCATGAATGGCGCGTCATAGTCATAGTAAAAGGGGACAGCACTGGGATAGGCGCCCCATGGCTGCTCGACGATGCAATCCACGACGAAGTACGGGACCTGATTGGATTCGGGCTGTTTCCGCAGATCAGATTCGGGAACGATTTCCTCGGCTATGACTACCACCTTGTCGCATGCGAAAGCGATTTCTTTATCGATGGTTCCCACGCCGCGCCATCTCGCCGTGCCCTTGTCACCGGCCTGAGCCACGTGAATGATGGCGAGCTCCGGTCTCGCAGCCGGAAGCAGCACCACATCTCCATCGCCGTAAAAGGGCTCTTCCATTTGAATGAACTTCTTCCTGGCGACGCGCGGGTTCTGCCCATCCCGCATGCCGGCTCTTCCCAGAGCATCGTAGTCTGGATTGTAGAGGTCGGAGCCCAGGGGGGCATAATAGGGAATAAAAGGGGACCCAATAGCGCCTGCGAGAAATCTCAGGGCCATGGCCCCATGAGAGTAGTCTTCCAGGATCATCTGACCCCGTTTGTAGTTTCTTTCCAGATTCACGTCGAGCTTGCCTGCCATCTCGCCCCATCCCATCCAGTCCGTCTCCTGGATTTTGATGGCGCCCACCGCATTGAGAAGCCATGTGCAGACACTTCCGTGCCGGTCCAGGACGTGAAGATCCTTGAAGCCCTGACGAACCGTCTCCCATGCAAACGCCACGGGGTTCCGGTTGAAACCGGTAAATCCACTGAACGCACAGACGATACCGTCGTGCATGTACTTCTTGACCGCTTCCTCGAGTGTCAAGATTTCCGCTGTCTTCGCTTTCCCGCGAATTCGTGGCATGTTTCGCCTCCTCGATGATGTTAGAAAATCCCTCGCCAGCCGGGTTCAGCCCGTTCGAAGGGAGACCTTCCAGCATGATTCATTGCTTTGACAGGTGCGCACTTCCTGTTCCTTGGACTCTGGTGCCGTGAGGGAAAGACTGGTCATGTCCCTGCGACGTTGAAATATGGACCTCAGGCAGCCGCTACCCCCAAAGTCCAGCCCCTCGTGCTTCCCTCAATGGTGGTCATCGTGGACGTAGAAGGGCCATTTGTGAAAGAACCATTCGTTCCATAGGAGCGGAATGATCCACCAGAAGTTCCAGATGAGGGACTCACCGTGGATGAGCCGCTCTGCAACACCGTGCTCCATGTGGTGGTTGCCCAGACCCCAGTGGCCAAAGTTGAGATAGTAAAAGAAATAGTAGTTGATGACCATGAGGACCAGCACACCGAAAGTCCGATACCAGAAGGCGCCCCAGGAATCCTTGTCGCTCATGGGAGCCATGTCGTCGAAATAGTGGTGCCAGGCCAGAAAGGGAATAAGGGTGAAACCGGCAATTTCTGCTGCATGGTACCACAGGAACCGTGCGGGAATCCCCTTGTCGCCCGCAGGCAAGTGTTTAATGACTTCGTCCATGTTCATCCAGAGAGGGGCCAGCTTGACGCAAAGCAAGGCGAGGATGTAACCGAGAATGACGTTGAAGACGAAAGAGATGAGCCCTTTCCATGGCTGGGGGAGTTGGATGAGAGTCCAGGGTTTCATGCGCCACACGTTGGGAGTCATGAACAGCACGATGATCATCCATTCCCACCAACCGAAAACCCAGTGCACATGGGATGTGCCCGCGATATCTCCCCACCAGGGCATGCCGAATCCGTAGGATTTGCCGAAAACCCCACCCCAGATCAATCCCCAGAAAGGAACAATGAGCACCGTGTAAAAGAACAGGGTGAGCATGCTGCACCATCCGATATCGCAGAAACCTGCCTGAGGTTGCTTCAGGTCGCTGGGCCGGACCGGCCATTTTCCGAAAAGGATCGTTACGAAGGGATAAGAGTAGAAACCGATGAGAACAAAGGTTACCACCGCCCTTTCAGCGAAGCGGGCGGAAGGGTTGGTCAGGGCATCCAGGGTCAGTGACTTGCCGCATGTTTCAGGGATCATGGTCTTTCCCGCCGCTGCAAGGGCTTCCAACCCGGATTGGCTGAGGAAGGTGAATCCCAACCCCAGTACCCTGTAAAAAATGATATGAATGACGAACCAGACCACAATGAGATTCACGATGGTCTCCACAATGCCCCTGGCGGGCTGTGGCATGTCCTGAAAAGGCCAGTCAGCCATGAACATGTGCTGCCAGAGTCCCACAAGAATCATCATGGCCAGATATAGGACGAAAGGATAGGGAAAACTGCCTACAGGGCCGCGCGGATCACTGAAAATGTACCAGAGAATCAATGCAACCGCGAAAAAAGTAATGTTGGAAATGATACCCGTGAGGGGTTGCCCCCAGCGAGGTCGAAGTTGTCCTGCCATATTGTGCTCCTCTTGTGTTCCTGTTTACCCTGCCCAAAAACGACGAATTCGGCTCTGCCTGAACGGGGACTTCCTTTGAACTTCACCTCCTTTCCCTGTCGAGTGGGCCTGATCTTCTCCGATCGCAATGGTCGTCACACGACCTCCCATGTAGTGAGGGAACGGCACCGGAACATTCTGACTGACATGATCGGTGGAAAAACCCATGGCAGGCCCCGGTGTTTGAGAGCGTGGTACAAGAGGGTGGTTCGATGGGGAACCGGCCTGAGGCTTGATGCGAATATGATAGGGCGGGAATGCTGTGCCCGGGAAGAATTGATGCAAAAGAATGGAGGCAATGGCAGCAGGCAAATCGAAAGCCTCATGAATTGAAGGATAACCGTTGTAACATGGATCCGTGCGCTCCAGATTGTGATCCGATTCCGATCCATGGTGGAGTTCGTTCAGTCAACAGCGGGGGGCAGAGTCTGGGCGTCTCCAGCCAGGAAGCGGAGGGCAGGAGAGGCTCTGTCATTTACAGAGAAACCGAGTCAGCTTCTATCAGGTTAATCAGGTCGTTATGGCAACTTCTCAATAAGCCCAGGTGCCGACGGCTTCGTAGGTCGGGTTTCCATACCCGACATCCGGGTGCAGAGTCTGTCGGGCTTGGAATCCCGACCTGCTTATAGAGAAAGTGCTCGCTGTGTTATCAAACATCTAATTCCGAGAGCATTTCCATTTACGGGGCCGGGCCCGGTTGTCCGCCTGCCCGAGAGCGTTGCCGATAGTCCTTACAGCCGATTGCCCCCCGTGATAAAATCCATCCACTCGTTCACGCGTCCTCTGGAAGTCGGGGCGGAATCGATCCTCACTGACCGGATAGCATTCAAATGGAGCAGGAGAATGAGAAAGGGGCAGGGATGAGGTGCAACAAAAGCCAGTCGCTCGTCAATTCTTTTTGCACTCTGCTTGAAACCAGATCCCTACTACCGCAATCGACAGGTTTTGGTCAAGAAAAATTAGTTTGACATCGACAGACTCTCTGATTTAACTGTTTTCGCCTTGCCGGCGCTCTTCTTCACTGGGCAGTGCACGACCAGAAAGACAGGGCTGGTCGAAGCGAGCCACTCCCAGCGTTCCTCCGGAAGCCCGTCCTGGCGGGTGCTTTGCCGGTTGACAGCCGGACATGCTTTTTCGGAACCGCCATGCATGCGAAGACAATTCCATCCTGCAGGGTGGTAATGACAGGTCTGTATTCCGACTGAGACGTCTTCTTGACATGGGTATGACTCCAACCGGCTGTCAGATGAAATCTTCACGATAATATGTGCTGAGCGACCCATAATTCGGCCAGCCGGTTTGAACAACCGACGGAGAACCGCCGCCACCTGATCCCCAAGCTTGTTGGGAGGTGCGGAGGATCAGGGGAGTCTCCCTGCTCCGGCAGGGTTTGACGTGTGAAGGGGCGATCTGTTGGGGGCAGGTTCTTTGTCCTGTGGAAGAGCAGCTTTTCCGGTCCACATCTTGTGATCTCAGTGTTGGGGGGAGGTAGTCGTCATGGGAAGCAAGTCATGTTCGGAGTCGACTCTCGAAAGAATGGAGAAGGAGTACAGCGAATGGCAGGAAGAGTACCGGAAGGCCTTGAAGAAGATGCCTGAGCGATTGAATCGGTTTTCCACGGTCTCCGACCTGGAAGTGAGACCTCTCTACACACCCCTGGACATCAAAGACATGGATTTTTTCGAGGACATCGGTTTTCCCGGAATGTTTCCCTACACGCGGGGAGTTCAGGGCAGCATGTACCGGGCACGCCTGTGGACCATGCGGATGTTTGCCGGCCTGGGCACCGCGGAGGATACCAACAGGCGTTTCCATTACCTCATCGATCACGGGGAGACGGGGCTCAGCACCGCCTTTGATTTTCCAACCCTCATGGGTTACGACACCGATTCACAGCTTGCCAGGGGAGAGTGCGGCAAGTGCGGCGTTGCCATCGATACCCTGGAAGACATGGAGAGGCTTTTTCATAACATCAATCTGGAACAGGTGACCACTTCCATGACCATCAACCCGCCGGCATCCATCATCTGGGCCATGTATATCGCCAATGCTGAAAACCGGGGGTTCAGCAGGAAGATGCTCGGGGGCACTATTCAGAACGACTGCCTGAAAGAGTTCATCGCACAGAAGACCCTCATGCTCCCACCGGAGCCCAGTCTGAGATTGGTGACGGATACGGTGGAGTTCGGCACACGCGAAGTACCCCGCTGGAACACTATCAGCATCAGCGGCTATCACATCCGGGAAGCCGGCTCCACAGCGGTTCAGGAACTGGCCTTCACCGTCTATGACGGCATCACCTATGTAGAGGAGGGGATCAAGCGGGGCCTCGACGTGGATGATTTCGCCGGAAGGCTTTCGTTTTTCTGGAATTCCCACGTAGACTTCTTCGAAGAGATCGCCAAAATGAGGGCGGGTCGCCGCTTATGGGCCCGGATCATGCGGGATCGATTTAAGGCGAAGAACCCTCGATCCATGCTCATGCGGTTCCACACCCAGACAGCTGGGTGTTCATTAACGGCCCAGGAGCCTTACAACAATATCATTCGCACCACTACGGAGGCCCTCGCCGCCATCCTCGGGGGAACCCAGTCTCTTCACACCAACTCCCTGGACGAAGTCTACATGATACCCAGCGAAGAGGCTGTGCTCATTGCCCTGCGTACCCAGCAGATTCTGGCTGAGGAATGCGGAGTCACCCACGTGATCGATCCCCTGGCGGGGTCGTATTTTGTGGAAGCCCTTACGAACAAGATGGAGGAGGAAGCTGCGGAATATATCCGGAAACTGGATGAACTGGGAGGAATGGTAGCCGCCATCGAGCGGGACTATCCTCAAATGGAGATCGCCGATGCGGCTTACCATTTCCAACAGCAGGTGGAAAGCGGGGAGAAGGTCATCATCGGAGTCAATAAGTACCCTTCGGAGCGTCCCGATTTGGAATTCGTCCTGAGAATTGATGATTCCCTGGAGAGGGGGCAGATTGAGCGACTCGTTCGATTCCGGGAGAAGCGTGACAAGGTGAAGCTTCAGAAGGCGATGGATGAACTGCGACGCCGATGTGAGGGGCCGCCCTGCTGGGAGAACAACGTTATGCCCGCACTGATCGACGCGGTGCGCGCGGGTGCCACGGAACAGGAATGCTGCGACCTTTACCGTGAGGTGTTCGGTACGTATTCGGACCCTGGCTCTTTTTGATTGCCCGGCTAAATGCATCGGCCCGTGTCGGCGGTTCCGACCCGGAAATGCATCGGATGAGGAGGGATTCTTTCCATGGAAAAAGACAGGAAGCTGCGCATTTTGATCGCAAAGCCAGGGCTTGACGGACATGACCGGGGAGCCCGGGTTATCGCCCGCGCGTTTCGGGACGCAGGATTTGAAGTCGTCTACACCGGGTGTCACCAGACGCCGGAACAGATTGTCAGCACCGCTATCCAGGAAGATGTGGACATGGTCGGGCTGAGTATCCTCTCAGGTGCTCACACCTATTCGTTTCCACGAATCATGGAATTACTGAGAGAAAACAGAGCGGAGGATATCACCGTAATCGGCGGAGGGATCTTTCCTCTCGAGGACATTCCAAAATTGAAAGACGTTGGCATCAAGGAAATCTTCGAGCCGGGAGCGAAACTTCAGGATATTATCGGTTGGGTGAGGGAAAACGTCAAACCACGTGAGGCCGTATCCCTCTGAATCAGAGTACTTCCTCAATGAGTAGGTCGGGATTCCAATCCCGACAGCCTGAGCCAAGTAGTCGGGTATGGAAACACGACCTGCAAAGCTGTCGCTACCTCGACTTACCCGGACTTATTGAGAAGTTACAATGAAAGAGATCATCTATTTTAAATTAAATCGAAATACATTGATCCCTCTCCTGGTCTTTTGTGAGAACAGCGGGGCCGGACGATTTGGATCGGCCGTAGTTGAACCGCCCTGGAGAATAGGGGTTGCGTAAATAAGAAACGGGCACAATTCATGGGTATCATTGATCAGATTCTAGCGGGTGAGGTTCGGGCGACGGCGCGACTGCTTCGCGACATCGACGATCAGGTTTCTTCCTCTCAGACGATTTTGAGGGAGCTCTACCCCTACACTGGCAAAGCATATGTAGTGGGTTTCACCGGTTCCCCTGGTGTGGGCAAGAGCACGCTCGTGGATCAGCTCGCCTTACGCTACCGCAAGGAGGGGAAAACGGTGGGGATCCTCGCCGTTGATCCCACGAGCCCTTTCAGCGGGGGCGCGATTCTTGGGGACCGAATCCGCATGCAACGGCATTTTCTTGACAGCGGCGTTTTCATACGGAGCCTCGCCACCCGCGGTCATTTCGGGGGGCTTACCCGGTCCACCAACGACATGATCAATGTTCTGGATGCCATGGGCAAGGATGTCATCCTGGTGGAAACGGTGGGAGTCGGGCAGGACGAGGTGGAAATCGCCCAGAGCGCCCACACAACCATCGTGGTGACCATTCCCGGAATGGGTGACGAGATCCAGGCCATTAAGGCGGGCATCATGGAAATCGGTAGCATCTTTGTGGTCAACAAAGCGGACCGGGAAGGTTCCAGGAAGACCGTCCGTGAGATCCGAAACCTCGTTGAGCTGGGAATGCGCCGAAGAGAGGAAAGTAACGGCTGGGAGCCTCTCATCGTAGAGACCGAAGCTGTAAAGGGCAGGGGGATTGAGGATCTTTTTCAGGGCATCGAAAAACACAGGGACTACCTTCTTGCCAACGACAGAGGCCAGTTGGATGACGTTCTCCAGAAAAGGGCAAGGAATCAGCTGATGGAGGCCCTGCGGGACGAGGCCCTCAAGACCATCGTGGGAAGACTTGAATCCAGGGGTGTTCTCATCGATGATCTGGTGCGGAAGGTGGTAGACAAGGAGTCGGATCCTTACTCGGTGGTGCAACAGGTCCTGGCAGAGGAACTGCGCTGACTTGGGCGATTCTGTTCACGATTCCTGTATCAACTGCATTGGATCCTTGCTTTTTTTCGTAGCAGTCATTCATGTCCCTGCGGGACACCCTGAACAATGAAAAGTAACTTTACAGGTCGGGTTTCCATATCGGAGATGCGATCGTCGGGATTAGAATCCCGACCTAGGACCAGCGAACCAAAGAACTTTTCAGAGCAGTTTCTCATGCCCCTCGGGGACACCCTAAACGATGAAATGACGCTTGGGGTGTGCTGAGTTTCATGGGTCGGGTTTCCATACCCGGCACCTTGGCGCAAAGCCTGTCGAGATTGGAATCCCGACCTGCCTGATGAGAAAGAACGATTGGAGTCAGCTGCCAGACTCAGAAGGACATTCTTTAGTGGGATAGTGTCCGAAAGAAGGGGTTGCAAGCAGGGTAAACCATGTATTCTCGTGATCCCATTCCCGTACGAGGTGAAGGCCGCAGTCCCTAAGGCGTGTCGTGAACCGGGATGCCTGGTTTCGCAGGAGGCCGGAGAAGATGAACCAGCTGCTGCTTTGAAAGACTTTCGCCTCCGCAAGGGCCGTCAGAGCATCATAGTGCAGATTTGCAATGATGAGATCTGCACTCCACCCTGCAAAATCTTCCACCCTCCCTTCCATGACCTGGATCACTTCCTTCAGTTGATTGAGTTCCACATTGTGCTCAGCCGTCTTGGCACAGAGCGGATTCAGGTCCACCGCAAGCACTCGCTTCGCCCCGAGAAGGGCAGAGGCGACGGCGAGAATACCCGTTCCCGTGCCAAGATCCAGCACACTTTCATACAAGGTGCGATCCCGCAGGAAAACCAGTGCCCTGAGGCAGTCCCTGGTTGTGGGGTGCAGTCCGGTTCCAAATACCACGCCGGGATCCAGGACGATGGGGATTACGCCCGCTTCAATTTCCGCGTTCTCCCAAGGGGGAATGATAAGAAACCTCTCCACCCTCGTTGGTTCGAGTCTCCCCCCATGCCATTCCTCGTACGTGAAACGGTGCTCCTCCATCAATTCGAGATCCGGCCTCATTTTGAGCAGTTCCAGAAGTTCCATCCTGTACGGTTCCGAGAAGAAGAGAAAGGAGGTGTCGTCCTCCAGCCACCGCCCGATGAAGGCCTTCCCCAGGAGTGCCTCATCCGCCTCCATGACCAACCCCCTGAGGATGGCGATGTGAAGATTGCCATAAGGCAGGCGGGTTCCCGTTTCTCTCTTATGAGGATCCGGCATGCACTGTTCCCTTTTCGTTGGGCCGAAAATTCGCTGTTTCGTGACTTCTCTATAAATCCTCGTAACGATAGCTTTCCAGGGGGGATTTCCATACCCAACCATTTGTGAAAAGACTTTCGGGATTGGAATCCCGACCCTCCTGTTGAGAAAGCACGCTGTTTCCTCATGACCTGTGGGGCATTGTGAGTTATTTTACAATGTATATTCAGTATTAACCTTACATCAAACGAGGTCAAGAGCGGGGAGAAAATGTACTCAACCAGACCTCTGTCCGGGAGAGCCGCCGGAATCAAGCTATTCGCCATCATCTTGCTCGTTCTGCTTTTCCATGCAGGTTGCAGTGAGAGAGAGGCACCTGTTGAAGTGGACCTCACCAAAAGGGAAGACATCGGTTTTGAGCAGGACCCCAACACAATCACGTATGCTTATCTTCCACAGTATTTCCACAGGGTTTCCTTCGAGCGCCACAATCCCATTGTACAACACCTGAGGAAGGAAACAGGCCTTCCAATTCGACAGGTCTTTCCCGACAGCTTCGACGATTTCATGAAGATGGTCGGTCAGGGCAAAATCGATATCTTCTTCTCCAACCCTTTCGTGTATGTCAGAGTGGCCGAACGATTCGGCAGCCGCGCCTTTGCCCGTATCATCGAACTGGACGGCCGGGAGAACTTTCGGGGACTGGTGATTTGTCGCAATGACAACATGCAGATCCAGACCATAGAGGATTGCCGGGGAAGGCGATGGGTCGCCGTCGACCCGTCATCGGCGGGAGGGTACTTGTACGCTCTGGGGCTTTTCCATGACCACGGCATCCGCAAGGATGACTTCGCGGAGATTGCTTTCGTGCCTGGACCAGGGGGGCAGCAGGAGAAGGTGGTGTTTGCGGTATTGTCCGGGCGCTACGAAATAGGGTCTGTGCGAGAAGGAACCCTTGAGCTTGTGGCGAACAAGGTGGACCTCAACGAGATTCGGATCATCACGCATACTCCCTGGTATCCGGGCTGGATGTACGGCGCTCGCAAAGGCCTTGACCCCCGTATTGTGGATACGGTGAGGGACGCCCTTCTCAAGCTCGATCAGTCCGATCCTCAGTACAAATCCATATGTGATGCAGCCCACTTTCTCCGGGTCATTTCAGCGCGGGACAGTGATTTCGATCCCATCCGGTCCCTTGCGGGCAAGGTGGGGATCGCTCTGAGCGAATAGGACGAACTCATGAGAGTACGGCTGAGCTTTCGGACCAAGATCTCACTGGCCATGATCGCCATTCTGCTGCTTTTCGGCGTGTTTCTGGCTTTAATTACCCAGGAAGTGGCTTCCAGGGCCCTATATGAAGAGCATGGAAAGCGCGGGGTATCCATTGCAATGCATGCGGCGGGGCGTATTGCTGAGCCTTTGCTTGCCACGGACTTTATTCGCATGAAGGACCTGGTGGATGAAATCCTGAGGACGAGTGAGGACATCCAGTTCGTGTTCGTCCTGGGACAGAATGGAAAGCCACTCGTCCATACTTTCTCCGGCGGGTTTCCGGTGAACCTTATCGGGGTAAATACCGTTTCGGACGACATGGGCCACCAGGTGCGTCTTCTAAGCATACAGAAAGAGCTCGTGTATGATTTCGCCGTTCCCGTACTCATTGGGAAAAGCCGTCTGGGGACCGTCCGAGTCGGGGTTTCCCCCAGGAGGATCAAAGCGGTGACCGACCGGCTGATCTGGACGAT
>JAAYUJ010000333.1 GCA_012517775.1 Deltaproteobacteria bacterium | reverse complement strand
TCGCGCATCCGTGCGAGGCAACGGGCAACGATTACACCATCATTTCGCGCGCATCCAGGGATTGCCCTTCTCACCAGGTTTACCATTCCGTCGCCCACGAATGTCTTGTAGGCTTCCAGTTCATGCACGGGAAACCCGGCCGCCACGAGCACGGCATTCATGGAATCAGCGAGATCTTCCAGGGTATCGAGAAGGGTCCCGTCCAAATCGAACATTACAGCTCGAAAGCCCATGGCATCGCATCGCATTGTTCGCAAAAGCGAGAATCGCAGGGAGGAAAGAATGTGCCCCACGGGAGCATCTTGGATAGGAAGATTGTTGAGGAGGTTTTCAAAGCGTCTCAGAAAAAACCGCCACTGGAGTTTCCAGATGCGGGGAAAGAGGGGCACCTGAAGATCATGACCCAAGTTTCCCCACACCATCAGAAGCAGTCTCTTTCAAATGCCGGCATCGGTGAAAAAGCTTCTATCTCCTGGCACCATGCTGACTCGCATACCTCAAGAGCTGAATGATATCTGTGCGATCGAGTACTCTGGCGTATGAGTAGGCCGTCATGCTATTGATATCTTTTCCACCCATCCTCGCGCCACCGACAAGAAGAACCTGAATGACCTCGGGATGGCCGTATATGGTGGCCACAATTAACGGCGTCCTTCCGAACTTGTCTCTTACCTCCGTGTTGGCGTGGTTTGCCACAAGGAGCTTGGTGACATCCACATAACCACCCTTGGCGGCATGAATGAGAGCAGTCTGCCCTTCGTCATCCTGTTCATTGAGCCTCGCCCCCTTGGCAATAAGTATGCGGGCAATTTCCGCATTCCCGTTTATGGCAGCCGCCATCAATGCGGTAACACCCTTTTTCTTGATGCTGGGCAACAATTCCTGACCCTTGAGATTGGGGTCGGCACCCGCAGACAGAAGGGCCTGAGTGATATCCATATGGCCTGCCCAGGATGCCTGCATGAGGGCGGTGGCACCATAGACATCCGAGATGTTGGGGTCAGCCCCCTCCTGGAGCAGGATGTCCACAACACCTGTGTGCCCCATGACCGCGGCACGCATCAGGGGTGTCATTCCATCCGGATCCCTTGCATTCACGTCGGCCCCCTGGAGTATCAGATTGCTCACCGTGTCTTCGTAACCCTTTGAAGAACTGTAAAGGAGATCCGTGTTCAGGTTTTCAAGCCGGACGGACTCCTTTGTGCGTTTCTGTGATTCGCCCAAAGAGGGAAAGAGTCCGATACCAAGGACGCAGATCGCCGCACATAGCCCCCTAAGACACCTACCTCTCCTCATTTTCTCCTCCTTTTTCCGACACCATGATCACCCCTGTTCACCACGACCCTTCCTTGACGCAGACACGCCACTCTCGTAAAAGGGAGATGACGTCATGACTGATATCTGTTCGGTAAAACGTCAACCTGTGATAAACAGCAAATTGAATCCACAGAACCTTCCGTATTGAAACCAGTCTAATCACATTTTCGCAACAGATTTACAAGCACATTTTGGAGAATATCCATAAATTTCCGCATTGTTCTCCCCCATTAGCGCCTCGCTCACCATCTGGATCGTACCTGCTCAATGAGTAGGTCGGGATTCTAATCCCGACAGCCTTTACGCCACAGTTTCGGGTATGGAAACCCGACCGACAAGGCAGTCGTTACCTGGACCGATTGAGAAGGTTCCGTGGATCGTCATATGTGCTGCAAAAGATTCGAAAAGAATGCGATCTCCCTCCGAAATGTGAGCACGGCTTGAAAAGATGCGAGGGGGGAAGTCCTCAGAGGAAATCGGTGAAAAGAACCTGCACTATTTCAAACGCGGCCCAAAGCTGAAGGAGGCCTTTTCCTGCTGACTTGCAGAAGGAGAAATGAAAAGCAGACGAGGTAAGGCATGGACAAAAAGAACTGCGGCGGCCAGGTGGCCCAGCGGACTGAAAGCCATTCGGACAGTGCTTCACAGAAACC
>JAAYUJ010000332.1 GCA_012517775.1 Deltaproteobacteria bacterium | reverse complement strand
TCCTCGAATATGCTCCACCAACGGCTGAGATCAAGAGGAGCGTCGGCAGACCCATGATCCTTTGCCTCATTCCAGCCTACAGGAACGCTCGTTTCAGGTTGTCTATAGCTCGGTCCCACCATGCATCCACATGGTCCAACCAGAAGCAATCCACAGACTATCGCTGAAAGGCAGAACCACAAAGACAATCGCATATTATCCATCAACCAGTGTCCTCTTGCGGACGGTAAAAAGCGCTCAGACGTTTGGACAACATTCGTGATGGGGCGGCATCGTGAATGCGATGCAGCTCATTAAAGTCCATTTTCCTGCGCGATTCCCTTGATGGCGAAAAGAGAGAAACGGGCGATATGCTCTGCCAGACGGTCGATGACACCAGCTCCTAATCGCATGGGGACGAGTCTTTCCATCACGGGTCGAGAATAGAAATAGTGGAGGCATTGCCCGACAATGCTGCCGGCACAGAAATAGACAGTCTCATTGTCTTCAGGATTGCCAAGCAGATCCCGAATGATGCTAAGCAGTATTTCAAATGCAGGGCGAACCAGTTCCTGGAGGATCTGATCCAGGGCCGGCGTGGGGTCAGCGGTTTCCATGGCCATCAGTTTCCCGTGCCAGGCGGGACGGCCTTCGTCCAGGATGCGATGGAGAAAGGATCGAATGAATGCAGCAAGCCTCTGTTCCGGTGGCGCTTGTCTCCCAATGCCTCCATCGGGAGGATATTTCTGCATGGCCGCCCTGGATGCATATTGGAGGACAGCTGCATACAACCCTTCCTTATCGCCAAAGTGATAATTGACAGCTGCAACATTGGCGTCGGCACCTTTCGAGATTTCCCGAACAGTGGTACTGCGAAAGCCTGACCGGGCAAAGGCTTCCCCTGCGGCTTGCAGCAGGCGTTCCCGCGTATCTGTGGTGTTCTTGCCGGTCTTTGCCATTTACATCCTCCACGAAGTCAATCTATAATAAACACATATTTTAAACGAGCGTTTTTCTCCGTCAATGAAGAAGTGACGACGATATGCTCCTAATAGAATGTCGGCGGGGAACACGGAACATTTGGCATGCGACCCCCATTTGAAACTGGTTGGAGAACATTTATAATAACACCCATTTTGCGGCTATTCACAAATGATGAGCCTGCTCGGATCTTCCGTTGCGGTTTTCGCATCGGAGAACCGATTGGATCGGTCAAACAGCATGAAAAGAGGCGTTTTGATTGGCGAGTGGAGATTCTGCAGGGAGGCAGTTATCGGAGGAGAGGCGGGATTCCGTGGCCTCGTGAAGACCGCCACGTTGCTCGTGGCACTCATCACCCCTTTGATGGCCTGCTCCAACACGGCTGGCGATGAACAGAAATTGAACGGTGAAAGGGGAAGACCGGTTGTGCCGGTGACCATCGCCACATCCGTGGAAAAGACGATACCGGTACAACTTCTGGCAATCGGGAAGGTTCAGGCCTTTTCCACCGTCGTCATCAAGTCCCAGGTGGAAGGAGAAATCGTCGGAGTCCATTTCAAGGAGGGACAAGAGGTCAAGGCAGGAGATCTCTTGTTCACTATTGATCCCCGTCCGTTCGAAACCAGCCTGCGGAAAGCAGAGGCTCAACTGGCAAAGGAGAGAGCGCAGCTTCGCAATGCGAAGAAGCTCATCGACCGTTACCAGTCGGTTATCGAGAGGGGTTATGTCTCTCAAGAGCAGTATGATACTGCGATTGCCAATGTCGCTGCGCTGGAGGCGAGCGTCAAGGCCGGGGAGGCGGCCGTGGAGCAGGCAAGGCTTGAGCTCACCTATTGCGATATTCGAGCCCCTATTGGAGGTTATACGGGAGAGATCAAGGTCCACCAGGGGAATATCATGAAGGCGAATGACAATGACAGGCCGATGCTTACCATCAAACAGGTTACTCCCGCATACGTTTCTTTCTCGGTTCCGGAGCAGAACTTGTCGGAGATCAAGCACCACATGACATCGGGAAGTCTGGACGTCCTGGCGAGGGTGCCCGGGAATGAGAAAAACCAGGTCGGCGGTCGGCTCAGTTTCATTGACAATATGGTGGATCCAGCAACGGGGATGATCCAGCTCAAAGGGATTTTCTCCAATGAAGAGAAAATATTATGGCCAGGGCAGTTTGTCCATGTGGTTTTGACTCTGACCACTCGTCCCGGCATGGTTGTGGTACCATCCCAGGCGGTTCAGACGGGTCAGGAGGGGCAGTACGTCTTCGTGGTGAAACCCGATTCGACGGTGGAATATCGCCTGGTGACCGCAGGGAGAATGATCGATCATGAGGTGGTTATCGACAAAGGGATGTCGCCGGGCGAAAAGGTCGTGACCGACGGTCAACTGCAACTCGCTCAGGGATCAAGAGTCAGGATCGTAGAGGATGGCAGAAAAGGGAGTGAAGGAGAGAATCGGTGAATATCCCTGAGCTTTTCATACGGAGGCCTGTCACGACAACGCTCGTGATGATGGCGATCGTCGTCTTCGGCATCATGGGATACCGTCTCCTTCCTGTGAGTGAGCTGCCCAACGTGGATTTCCCCACCATCGAAGTAACCGGCAACCTCCCTGGTTCCAGTCCTGAAAACATGGCTTCGTCCGTGGCAACGCCTCTTGAGAGGGAGTTTTCTACAATAGCCGGATTGGATTCCATGACTTCAGTCAGCGGCCTGGGGAATACCCGCATCACACTCCAGTTCTCCCTGGAGAGGGACCTGGACGGAGCCGCCCTGGACGTACAAACCGCAATTTCGAAAGCGCAGCGATTGCTCCCTGCTGACATGCCCACCCCTCCGTACTATCGCAAGGTGAATCCCGCCGATCAGCCGGTTCTTTACCTTGCGTTGAGCTCTCCCATTCTCCCTCTTTCCACAGTCAATGAATACGCAGACACCCTCATGGCCCAGCGCATCTCGATGATCAGCGGGGTGGCGCAGGTGAACATTTATGGGGCACAGAAGTATGCTGTCCGGGTTCGGCTGAATCCCAACGCTCTCAGTTCCGCCGGTATAGGAATCGACGAGGTGGAAAAAGCCATAGCAAAGGGGAATGTCAATCTTCCGACTGGTACGCTCTATGGGAGACACCAGGCATTCACCATACAGGCGACAGGGCAGCTCACCAAGGCTTCCGACTATCGCTCTCTCATAGTAGCCTACCGAAATGGTTCCCCCGTCAGGCTTCAGGATGTGGGGGAAGTATCGGACAGTGTTGAGAATGACAAGGTGGCGAGCTGGTACAACGACAGTGCCACGGGGACCCGGGCGATTGTACTTGCCATACAGCGCCAGCCGGGAACAAACACAGTAGAGGTTACCGATGCCATCAAATCCCTGCTTCCCACATTCCGGGCCCAGATGCCCGCATCGATCAACCTCAATATTCTATATGATCGATCGGAGTCCATTCGTCACGCCATTGAAGACGTGGAGTTCACCCTGTACCTGAGCGTATGTCTCGTTGTGCTCGTGATCTTCCTGTTTCTGCGCAATCTTTCTGCGACGGTGATTCCGAGCCTTGCCCTCCCCCTGTCCGTTATCGGTACGTTTGCCGCCATGTATCTGCTCGGTTACAGCCTGGACAATCTTTCCCTCATGGCTCTCACCCTCTGTGTCGGTTTTGTGGTGGACGATGCCATTGTCATGCTGGAGAACATTGTCCGCCATCTGGAAATGGGGAAGAGCAGATTTCAGGCCGCTCTCGACGGGGCGAGAGAGATTGGATTTACCATCGTTTCCATGACACTCTCCCTTGCAGCGGTCTTTCTTCCCCTCCTGTTCATGGGAGGAATCCTGGGAAGGTTGTTCCATGAATTCGCCGTCGTCATCATGGTGGCGATACTCATTTCCGGATTCGTCTCCCTGAGTCTTTCCCCCATGCTCTGCGGACGCATTCTCGGCCGCGTGGTGACGGAGAACAGGGGACGGGTATATGAGGCGTCGGAGAAGGTCTTCAACAAAATGCTCGCCGTCTACGACATGAGTCTCAAGTGGGTACTGAGGCGACGAATGCCGACATTGATTTTTTCCCTGGCCCTCATTTTTATAACGCTCTACCTCTTCGTCGTTGTACCCAAGGATTTCATACCAAGCCAGGACACAGGGCAGATCTCAGGTTTTACACAAGCTGCCCAGGGCATTTCCTTTGAATCCATGGTGGCTCACCAAATGGCGGTTGCCGAGGTGATTCGCCGAGACCCTGCAGTTGAAGCGTTCATGTCTGCCGCCGGGGCGACGGCCGGTAATCCCACCGGCAATGCCGGCCGGGTTTTCGTCAGGCTCAAGGACCGGTCCGAAAGGGATGTGAGCGCGACGGAAGTGATCCAGAGATTGCGTGGAAAGGTCTCCAGTGTCCCCGGAATCAATGTGTATCTCTCAAACCCTCCTGCCATTCAGATTGGGGGGCGCACCAGCAAGGGCCTTTACCAGTATACCCTTCAGGGTGCCGATACAGACGAACTCTACAAGTGGGCTCCCCTCGTCGAAGCCAGATTCCGCGATTTGCCGGCCCTCCAGGATGTAAACAGCGATCTGCAGATCATGAGTCCCGAAGTGACGGTGGACATTGATCGAGACAAGGCTGAAACGCTGGGGATCACAGCGGAACAGATTGAAAGCGCCCTGTACAATGCTTACGGTTCAAAGCAAATTTCCACGATTTACACTCCCACCAATCAGTATAAGGTGATTCTGGAAGTGGAATCGGCCTATCAGAGAACCCCCGCCAGTCTTTCCATGCTCTATGTCCGTTCGGAAACCGGACAACTGGTGCCGATCGATACGATTGCGAGGATATCACCCAGTGTCGGACCACTTACGGTGAATCACACCGGGCAGCTTGCATCGGTCACCATTTCCTTCAACCTCAAGCCGGGTGTTGCCCTTGGTGAAGCGGTCCGTCAGATCGACAATGCCGCCAGGGATCTTCGCCTTCCCGTATCTATCACCCCCAGCTTTCAGGGGACTGCACAGCAGTTTCAAGCCTCCATGAAAGGGTTGTGGCTTCTGCTGGTCTTAGCGATCCTGGTGATCTACATCATTCTTGGGATCCTCTACGAAAGTTTCGTCCATCCCCTTACGATTCTCTCGGGGTTGCCATCCGCCGGGGTGGGTGCCCTCCTGACCCTGATGATCTTCAAGACGGACCTGAGCATCTATGCATTTGTCGGAATCATCATGCTCATCGGTATTGTCAAGAAGAACGCCATCATGATGATCGACTTCGCTTTGAGTGCTCAGAGAGAAGGGGGGAAAAGCCCGGTCGAAGCCATCTATCAGGGCTGCATCCTTCGCTTTCGCCCCATCATGATGACGACGATGGCGGCCCTTATGGGAACGCTTCCCATAGCCGTGGGATTCGGTGCCGGAGCGGAAGCGCGCCGCCCTCTCGGCCTTGCTGTGGTTGGAGGGCTGATTCTCTCGCAACTTCTCACTCTTTACATCACACCGGTCATCTACATTTATATGGA
>JAAYUJ010000331.1 GCA_012517775.1 Deltaproteobacteria bacterium | reverse complement strand
TAGAAAGTGGTCGTCGGTAAGGTAGATCGAGCGATAGCCCATCTCATGCAGTTGCTGCATTTCTCCCAAGACATGCTCCGCGGATCGGCAGCGCCACTTGCCCTGCGAAAGAGATGGGATATCGCAGTATATACAGCCATACGGGCAGCCCCTCGAAGTCTGCATGGTGCAGAACTTGTCCAGGGAGAGGACTGCGGGGACGTCCAGGGGCATTGACTCAATGTAATCGATGGGCAGACTGCTCCGGTCAGGGTAAGGATACTGATCCAGGTCCCGGATCAAAGGGCGTGGGGCATTCCGAATGATTTGGCCCGCGTTACGCCAGACCAGACCCGCCACGGAACCGGTATCGCCAAGGTGGTTCAAGTAATCCGGCAGAAGCTCTTCGCCCTCGCCGACACCCACGCAGTCGATGTCAGGGCAGTCTCCCAGGATTCGGTCCGAATTCCCGGTGGCAAAAGCTCCCCCTGCGATGATCGGAGTTTTCGGTGCTTCCACCTTGAGTCGCTTGGCCATCGTTTTGGCCGCCGGGTAGGTGGTCGTCGAGAGGAAAGAGAGTGCAATGACGTCGGGCCGTTCTGCTGTCATCGCCTGGGCGATGTGCTCTGCCTTCATCTGCGGGTGACACGTGTCAAACATCCGCACCCGATGTCCACGCTGGCACAAGATCGGCGCAAGAGTCTGGATCCCCAGGGGGGGAAACGCCATTACCTTGATCCGCCCATCGTCCGACCGTGATCGATTCAACTCCTCAGGAAGCAAACGGGAGAAGTCCTCGTCTCGAACATAAATCAGGAAGACATTCATAAAAGCATCCTTCGCACTCCTTGACAAATCAACCTGCCCAAGGTTCAGTTCACAATCCAATGGGAATTGGTTCTCAGCATCTGGCCCCCTGTAGCCTTTGCGCTTAACTGTCATGTCTCCGAAGATCGTCGCTATATTACGTGCAAATTTCTCGCGACAATGAGTCAGCAGGTCGCCATCGGCTCCGCTCACATCATGACTGCGTGGCTCCAGCAAGGCGCGAAGATCCGGATATGCCTGCATCAAGCAACTCATCAGCTCGGTTCCCACCCGGGAAATCAGAGGCTCTATGTGACCATGCTCCATTGCTCCATTTGAACGGTCTTCTCACTGGAGAGCTCAACTATCAACGATTCGAACACCTCACAAGCAAAACCGAATACCGTGCAAAATGTCTCTACTTGGCAGCCAAGATTCACGAGGGAACCTGGGAATGCTATGGGTTCCCAACGCACATTCCCATAATGGAGGGAAAAAGTACAGCCCATTGATATCAATATCAAAAGTGGTCAGGAGCGCTCAGCCACATTGTTCCGTCGTCCCAAAAGAGCCGCACCCTCTGAGGGTATTCAGGTCAGCGGGAAGGCCCGAAAGGTCCTAGAACGGCTCAGAGCCTCCCCGGAGCAAAGGATCATCTTCGTTAGTCAACAGCTCACTTGCAGGCTCCCAGGCTTTTCGGCTATTAGTTGCTTGCGCTTGGTTGATTCGAGGCATGATCGATGGGACATGCATAATCGGTACTGATGCAGGTCATACTTACTGAATACAATGCCACAAAGGTGTCTGATCTCCACTTGTAATTTCCGTGCATCACATCCTGAGATCATCGTCACCCTGTTCGTGGAGCTGTGCCAAGGGTTAGCAACACCTATGTGTACCCCCAGTCAGCAATCCAAAACCTGGTTGTCGGTTGCCTGTCTGTTGGTCCTCTTGCTAATGCTCATTATCAAGCCTGGGCCTGTTTCCGGCTTGGAGGACAACAGCTGGAAGAAGGCCCTTCAACAGTTGCAGGAGGCCTTTCAGACCATTCGCATCGAGCTCAGGGACTACGATGCCAAACTCAACCTCGAATTCAAAGACTTGAAGAAGGGTCTTGCCAGACTGGAGAAGAAGAAAGGCCAGATGCTGTTATGGTTTGGGGGCTCTTACGATCCCAAAGACCTGAACCATCTTCTGAAGGGGATGCGGACACTCCGCCGCCAAGCGGAAGGACTGCTCAAATCCTTTGGAGAAATGGAAAGGAGACTGGAAATCTTTGAGCCGAAGCTGGATGAAATAGAAGCCGAAATCAAGCGGCAGTTGGTCGAGACCCCCAATCAGGAATACGCCAACTCCTTCACTTCGAGTCTCACCGAGATTACGGATTTGAGAGTCGAACTGGATAAAGTGAAAACACACATTGTACGCGCCCACACCCTTTATGACGACTTCAACAAACGGTTGAAGGATTGCGAGAGCTCAGCCGACGCCAAGGTATCAAGATACTGGAGGATCTACTATCTCCAACCCATGAGCGGTATCTTTTCCACGGATACGTGGAAGTCGTTCAGGAAGGACATCAAGCAGTGGGTGGGGGCACTGAAGATCGTTAAGGAGTCTTTGGGAGAGAAGAGGGAATGGTTGAGAACCCGGAACGCGCTTCTGCAAGGCCTTTTGCTGGGGGCAGCACTTATCCTTCTCGGGTTTTTCTTGATCAAGAGAGTCGGAATAAAGACGGGATTTACAAGCACCATCACTCACCTGCTGCCCTCATGGATATTGCTGTCTCTTGGGGCGGCGACACTCTGGATTGACCGGAGCATTCCTTTCACGCTTTACGACATTTCATCCGCTCTCAATGAGATCGTGGTGTCAGCAGGCCTTGTGTCCCTTTGCAGTTTTCTCCACTCAGTCGGAAGAGGGAATCAACCTGCACACATCCACAAGAACCCCCTCTGGTACCTGTGGATCATTCTCGCTTTCGGGTTGTCATTGGAAGCCCTGGGATTGCCTCATGCGATCAGCCTCATATGCTGGCCCCTGGTGCTGTTCTTCATGGGATGGAGGCTGTACCGGTTCTCTTCTGCGGCAGAAGGGAAACCGGAGCGGCTCTGGACTTCCCTGAGCCTTTATGTGCTTTCCGTCCTGGCGCTGTTCACCCTGCTGGGGTTTGCCACTCTATCGTTCACCATTGCCGTTGGACTGTTCTATTCCTTCCTGGCCGTTGCCCTTGGGCTGGAAATCTGGCGCCTGCTTCAAATCTGGGAAACTTGGGCAAAGGAGAGCGGACAATCGCTGCACGTCATCGGCTGTCTTTCCGGCATCGGCTTTCCCTGCGTGATTCTCGGCTTTGTCTTTCTGAATCTGTGGCTGGTCTCCTTGCGCCTGGGGGGTGAACATGTCTTTCTCGAAATCCTGTCGTTTCAAGTGAACTGGCAGGATTTCAGTCTGACTCTAGGAAGGGTGACTTTTATCATCGTTGGCTTCTACCTGACCAAGACCGCCATCTTTCTTTCAGAGACGTTTCTCACCGGATTACCGCGCCGGCGGCCCGATCTGGACAAAGTGGTGGTGGAGTCGCTCCTGACCCTGATCAGGTACGTCTGGTGGGCATTCTTTGGCGTGTACCTCCTTTTTCTTCTGGGAATGGACCTCACCAACCTAGCGGTCATAGCCGGGGGGCTAAGTGTGGGTATCGGCTTCGGTCTTCAGCACATCGTCAACAATTTCTTCAGTGGTCTGATTCTGCTCATCGGCCGCTCCATCCAGTCGGGAGATACCATTCAAATCGGAAACATCCTGGGAGACGTCCGAAAAGTGACCATCCGCAACACCGTGGTTCAGACGCGCGATAATGCCACCCTCTTCATTCCTAATTCAGACCTCATCACCAACCAGCTTATCAACTGGAGTCATCGGGACCGGCGGGTGGTACGCGAGGTTCGAGTGGGGGTTGCTTACGGCACTGATACTGAGCGAGTGAGAGAGTTGCTACTCCAGGCGGTAAAGAGCCACCCCCAGGTGCTTGCCCATCCCACACCGACAGTCTTCTTTTGGGACTTTGGAACCAGTACTCTGGATTTCAAGGTCAGGTTCTGGATCAAGAACGTCGACAACGACAACCGGGTCCTTTCGGACACGCGCTATGAAATCGACCGCCTTTTCAAGGAAAGCGGAATCGAAATCGCGTATCCCCAGAGTGATATTCATTTGCGGACAGCCCCGGCCCTGGAAAAATTGTGGCCGACCGACAAGTGAGCGTAGGAAGAGGCCTTTACCATTGCTGCATACCCTTGGCGAATTCCTGCGATGGTTGACACAGAGTCCGGAGGAAGCTGCAAATCAATGTCTAATGACCAGTAGCCGGTGTGGACTGGAGATTCCCGGGGATCTACCGCATGTCAGGAATTGTTCCTTTGTCCACTGTGCCAGACCGGCCATCCGGGGGGCCGGTCCGCAATCCGGCGGGTTGCCGGAGGAAGCTCATGGCCGTCGACAAGAAGCAGAAGAGGAAGGCGAAGCGCGAAAAGAAGATGAAGGCGCAGCAGCAGGACCGGGATCGTCTCATACGCCGGGAGAAGGTAGACGAGTATGCCTGGCAGGCCCAGTGCGCATTTGACGCACAAGACTACCGTAAAGCTCTGGAACAGGCTCTGAAGATCCTCAAGCTCCAACGGGGAAATTTAAAAGCATACAGTTTCGCCCTCCATTGCGCCAGCCTCGTCAAGGATTATGAGACAATTCTGATGCTCTGGGAGCAACAATACCGGCAAGGGACTCTTAGCAACTATCAGGATTGTCTCCGGTTGAGCAGCCTGGCGTTGCATCAGAAAAACTACCCCTTGGCCCGGGAAGTGGCAGAGGCCATCATTGCCGATGTCAACTCCGATTCTCCACGGCTGACGGGCCGCTTATCCAAGGCAAAACTGAAAGAAGCCCGGGAGATCCTGCTTCACTGCAAAGACGTGGAGAAAGTTGAATCCTGTAACGCACGCAAGACTGCGACTCTCCCGAATCTCCCTCCGCAGACTGCAGAAAAGGACGCACTGCGGGCCACGGAAAATGGAAAGGGAATTGGCGTTTCACCGGCGGCAAGTTCATCGCCCCATCCAGAGAAGAGCGAAGACATAACTCCGGAACAGCTGCCGGAGTTGAAAATTGTCTTCGAAGCGGACTCTTCTTCGATTGCCGAGGCCTTCAGCCGCCGACGGGAAAACGACCGGGCCGTGCTGGAGCTCACCCTCAAGGCTTACAGACTTTCGTTTCGCACCTCGTATGATCAGCTCCTGTGCCTTCCAACCCTCCGAGACGTGCGTTCTCTCTGGCACCAGGAAGAAACCGCCCGCAAGGTCATGAAGGATTTCAGGGGGCGGGCGATTCTGGCCGATGAAGTCGGCCTCGGGAAGACGATCGAAGCGGGGCTCATTCTCAAGGAATATGTCATGCGGGGCCTCGTTCGAAGCGTGCTGGTCCTGGCGCCCAGCTCCCTGGTGCAGCAGTGGAGGGAAGAGCTGGCCGGAAAATTCGGGATGGAATTCGTCTCCACAGGAGACCCTCTCTGCAGGGAGGATCCGGAGCGATTCTGGGGAGAGCCCTTCATTGTCGGGTCTATCCAGACGGCCAGGAGCAGACGCCATTTCGATGCGGTGACTTCCCGCTTTTACGATCTGGTCATTGTGGACGAAGCCCATCACATGAAAAACCGTAACACACTCAACTGGAAGCTGGTAAACAATATCCAGAAGACCTTTCTCCTGATGCTTACCGCCACCCCGGTTCAAAACAGCCTTGAGGAGCTCTACAACCTGGTGACCCTTCTGCGGCCCGGACATTTGAAAACGCAAAAAGCTTTCAAAGAACGGTTTGTAACTCGCGGCAACCCGGCAGACCCTCGAAACCGGGAAGCGCTGCGACAACTTCTCAAGGAAGTCATGGTGCGGAACACCCGGTCGGTAACCCAGTTACAGCTTCCACCGCGTTTTGCCACGACGGTACGAACGACACCCAGCGAAGCGGAGGCAGCCTTTTACGATGCCGTCGGCACTTTCGTGGCCGAGCAAGCCGACGCTCGCCGAACATCCCTTTCGAAACTGGCCCTGAAGAGGCTCCTCGAAGCCGCCGGTTCATCCCATGCAGCGACGCTGCGGATGCTGGAGCGTATGGGGGAGCGACCTGAAAACGGTTCCCAAGGGCGGGTGCAGGAGCTCATTTCCCTGGGCAGGCGTATTCAGGTAAGCGGGAAGGCCCGAAAGGTCCTTGAACTGCTCAAGGCCTCACCGGAACAGAAGATCATCTTCGTCAACTATATTGCAACGATGGAGTATCTGCGGGACCTCTTCCGAGAACACGGGATCCCATATGAGCTCTACTATGGGGGAATGAGCGCATCTCAGAAGCAGGCAGCCATGGATGCATTTCAACAAGGGCGGCGTATCCTTCTGGCAACGGGATCGGGAGGCGAAGGACATAACCTTCAATTCTGCCATATCCTGCTCAACTATGACCTGCCATGGAATCCTATGGAAATCGAACAGCGGATCGGCCGCATCCATCGCATCGGTCAGGAGAAGGAGGTTCAGATATACAACTTCTGCGCATCCGGGAGCATCGAAGACCGCATCCTGGATATCCTGGACCGGAAGATAAACATGTTCGAGCTTGTGGTGGGGGAGATCGACATGATCCTCGGGAGGCTCCAGGGAGAGGAGGATTTCAGCGACATGGTTTATGAAATCTGGGTGAAGCATCGCGAGGAAGAGGATCGTGAAAGGGCCTTCGATGCTCTCGCCGCGCAGTTGAAAAGGGCCCGCTCCGCTTATGAGAAGAGCAGGGAACTGGATGAAAAACTCTTCCAGGAGGACTTTGGGGTATGACCGACCTGGCGGATCCCGAGATCCTTTCTTTTTCCGCAGAGCTATTGGAGCACCTCGGGGGACTGATCGAATCGGAATCAGACCGTTTGCTGGCATTGCTGCCAAAACCGCTCTCCAGAGAGCTCGATCTTCCCGAGGAGATTTGGCTGGGCTCCGGAGCGGCTCCACTTCGCTATGGAAGCCCGCTCCTGGATCGGCTCATCCAGCTGGCGACCCGGGAAGTCCCGGTGGCTTACGGTCAGATCCAGGTTCCCTACTTGAAAAAGGAGGGCTTCCAACAACTGCTGGGACAGGATCTCATTTTTCTCGACAGTCTGGTTCGCGTAACGGGCCGTGCGGAAGCTCGAGCCACTTACATGGTGCTGATCTGCCGCTATGTGGCGATGAGCGATGAGCGGAAAGAGGGTCTGGTCCAGGTGGGTCTCCAGGAGGGAACCGGCGCTGTTGTCCAGGACTTCATCGAGCTTTGGGATCAGGCCTATCCCCTGTTCTTCCCATTGGGGCAGGTGCCACCCCACTTTCCGGAGCGACTGGACAGGGCTGTTTCGGGGGGCATGCACCATGCGGAAAGGCAGGTCCATGAGAATCTGGCGGATTTTCTGAAGAGTATGCGCCGCCGTCTCCAGAGGGATGTCCGCAACACCCGCGAATACTATCAGGCTCTCCAGGCCGAGATGCATGCGGGGCTTTCCCACCCGGCACTCACCGATGCCCAGAAAGTGGAAAGAATGGCCAAGATCCGGGATCTGCCCGTGGAGATGGCACGAAAGATCGAAGACCTGGAGCAGAAGTACCAGGTGCGGGTGACGGTTTCGGCCTGTGCCGCTTTCCGGTTTCTTGTGGATATCGTCCAGTTGATGGTTGAGGTCAAGCACCGCAAGTTCAAACGGTCCATCCCGGTAATCTGGAATCCGGTGACCCGCCGACTGGACCCCCTCATTTGCGAACGCTGTGGCGAAACCACCACTCGAATTCATCCCGTCCCCAGGGAGAACACTGTGGAGTTGCTGTGCGATCGCTGCAGCCGGAGGAAAGGTTGAACCTCATTGCGCTGCTCTGAAAAGTCCTTTGGTTCGCTGCTCGTAGGTCGGGATTCTAATCCTGACGAACGCATGTCGGGTATGGAAACCCGACCTGCGAAGCCGCTTTTCATCGTTTAGGGTGTCCCGAAGGGGCATGAGGGACTGTTCATAAAAGACGCCTTAAGTGATAATGCATGTTAACATCGTGCAGAATTGTCGATGGCAGACTGTGGTGCAATCGCCTTTCACAACTCCATTCCTCTCGATCGCGGGAACGATGCCCTCGATCCCCGGGATCTGTTTTCGCATGCTCTCAGAGACATGTTCGATGGAGATGCGTCAATGAAAACGGGAGATTCTGAATGCAGGACCGGTGAAAAAATTGCGGATGTTCTGGCACCGGAAAGAACGCGGGAGGCTGCTGAACGAACCCTGATGGCCTGGCTAGAACCTGTCTCTCCCTTATGAGCTTCGGGTTTGCCCCGTTCAAGCTGATACAGGTTATCCCCGAAGAGGGGGCACAGAAGCACCCATTGACAGTCCTTATTTCCATGCTTTTCATGCTGCTGGGTATCCTCGCGATGGTCGGGGCAGCTGCTCAGCATGTGGTCATACTCCGCAAACTTCAGTTGGAATGCGATTCCTACAAGCCCAAAAGATCCCTGGGACTGGCTGTCTCGGCTGCCCTGATGGCAATAGGTGGGTTCGCTTTCACAGTTGTGTTGATCGAGTTCTTCGTTTTGAAGAGATGAAGACGTGTCCTTCAAACGCAATCGGTCACTACCCCGTGTTTTTCCCGGGATGTTCTCCATCGCGCAAGCCTATCGAGCTCGATGGTTGGTTGTAACCATGGTCGTCCACAAATGCTTCCTTACGGCCAAGGATCACGGATTCCATCAGCCGTGGAAGTGAAAAGCAACAGGGAGGCAATACCGATGGCAAAGCTGCTGCACATCAAATCCAGCCCAATGGGAGATCTTTCGTTTTCGGGGCGGCTGGCTGAAACCTTTCTCAATGCCTACGTTTCCGAGCACAAAGACGACAGTATCGACACCCTGGACTTATGGCAGGAGGAGCTTCCTCATTTTGATTTCACCGCCGCATCGGGGAAATACAAGATCATCCGTGGAATGCCCCACAGCGCAGACGAGGCCAGGGCATGGGAAAAAGTTCTCAAGTTGATCGACCAGTTCAAGTCGGCGGACAAGGTGATTCTTTCATCAGGAATGTGGAATTTCTCCATACCTTATCGTCTCAAGCAATATCTGGATGTCATCGTTCAGCCCGG
>JAAYUJ010000330.1 GCA_012517775.1 Deltaproteobacteria bacterium | reverse complement strand
GCCTGTAACTCCCCCATAAGTGCAGGCAGCAACTGCTTTGCAGGTCGGGTTTCCATACCCGACACTTCGGCGCAAAGGCTGTCGGGATTGGAATCCCGACCTACTGGCTGAGAAAGTGCCTATGCCATCTGGCACATGTGCCGATCATGCAACAGCATCAAATGCTCCCTTCTACTCCATAGGCGATGCAATTTCAAGCGCCGGGTCGATATCGGAACCCCGTGAAAAAGCCCCAGTTCCAGAAGATGAGAGTGAGAAAAAAGAGGATCGCAAGCCGCCGACTCATGGCAATATCTTTCCTTTTCAAATAGAAACCGCCCCATGCGATGGGGAAGGGAGTGAAAAACAGAGGCAGCAGGCTTGGATTCGAGAAAAGGAGGGTAACCGCTATGACGACACAAAGGCTGAAAGCCCACGGCTCATAATCGAGCTTCCGGAAGAAGCCGTGCTTGCGCCAGAGGTGCCACTCCCCGGAGCCGTATCGACTCATCATGCGCGTGAAAGCCCTGTAGCTTCGGGGGCGAAAATGGGCGACGACCGCATCAGGATTGAACATGAGCCGGTACCCCCGTCGCCGGATCTTGAGGTCGATTTCCAGATCCTCGCAAGGAAACTGATCCTCCTCGAACCCTCCTACTTCTTCCAGAACCTTCTTGCGGTAAGCAACGTTGCAACTCGGGTTGTGCCGAGTTTCCCCGATTGTTTTCTCCAGGTTGATGTAATCCGTGAAAAAACCAACAGCCCTGAAAAACTCCTGAACACTCCGGCCGAATTCCGATTCGTCTTTCGGACTGACCTGATCCCCTCCAACTCCTGCGACGGCTTCCTCCAGAAACCCTCTCTCCAACTCACGGAGCCAATCTTTTCGAACGATACAGTCGCTGTCCGTGAACGCGATGAATTCACCACGAGCCTCCTCGATGCCCTTGTTTCTTGCTCTGGAAGGCCCTCCCCGATCGAGGCGGATCAACCGAACCATGGGATAAGAGCGGCAGATCTCCGGTGATCCATCGGTGGATCCGTCATCCACCACGATGACTTCGTAACTGGGATGATCCTGGTCCCGGATGGAATCCAGGCACTGGGTGATGGTCCGCATCGAATTGAAGGAGGCGATAACGACGGATATGCGTGGAGACTCGGCCATCATTTGCGACGGTGCTGATTCCAGAGGTAAGAGAGGAAGTTCCTGGCCCCGACGACCTTCCGATAAAGGTCCGATGGGCTCCTGCTGGACAACAGGAAATTGATCATGTAGGCGGGGCGAAAGTAGAACCGCTTCAAACCGCGATCGACCGCTTCCTTGACGGCATCTTTGGAAAGACCCGGATAGTCGATGACAGGTGACTGCTCCCCGTCATCCAGCCATGCATCCCACCTTTCGGTGGTGAGAAGCCCTTCTTCACGGCAATACTCGAAATAGCGGGTCCCGGGAAAGGGAACAGCACCGGAAAACTGCAGAGTATGCAGCCCCAGCCCCAAGGCAAACCGGATGGTCTTTTCCATGGTCTCAACCGTCTCCCCGGGGAGGCCAAGGACAAAGCATCCGTGGACGTCCAGGCGGTGTTTTCGGGCGAGATCCATGAAGAAACGCCCATCTTCAACGCATTCCCGCTTTCCGATGCGGGCGAGAATGCCGTCGTCTCCCGACTCGAACCCCACCAGTAATTCGCGGCAGCCCGCCCTTTTCAGAAGCCTGAACAACTCGTCGTCCGCCGTATCCGTTCGGGCATTGACAGAGAAGGTGATCTTGAGGCCGCGGCGCAGGATCTCTTCACAGATGGCCATGGCATTCGACTTGACCATCGTGAACGTATCGTCTTCAAAAAAGAATTCCCCGCCGCGCGTGACCGCGGGACAAAGGCGGATATCCCTCTCCATCTCATCTACCACATTTCGCGGGGACCGCAACCGAATGCGCTGCCCGTGCATCACTTGGGGCCACAGGCAGAAGATGCATCGGTGGGGACATCCACGTCCGGAAAAAATATCGATATAAGGATAGAGCTTTGATCCGTCGAAATACTTCATCAGGTCCAGGTGCTCCCACGCCGGAAAAGGGAGCGAGTCCAGGTCTTCAATCGGCGGGCGTTGAGCCGTTCGCACGGTAATTCCATTTTCCCGGTAGCAGATCCCCTGCGTTTCCACCAGGCGGGGATGGTTGCGGACGATGTCTCTGACAGTGTAGTCATATTCGCCGATGGCGATGACATCGACAGCCCCATTTCCAAGCAGGAGGGTCTCTTCGGGAACGGCGGATGCGTGGGGTCCAACCATGATGACTGCGGCCCGGCTTTCCTCCTTGCAGAT
>JAAYUJ010000329.1 GCA_012517775.1 Deltaproteobacteria bacterium | reverse complement strand
TCTGATGGAAGCGCTCAGTGCCTTTTCAAGCAATGGATGGGCCTGAGCACTCCACATCGCAAGCCCATTGAAGTAACAGGTAGGCTCAAAGTCTTGGTTCACTGGAATGGAAGCTCCCTCCACCCCATCGAGCACTGACGCGAGAGAAGCGACCCGCATGGCACTGAAGCGATCGAAGATGGCGTATTCCTGAATATAGGTGAGCTGAAGGCCACGCTCCACGAGTCGTTCGGACAACTTCAGGGGATCAGCACTCAAGACTTCAAAATTGTCCGATGCCATGAAACGCGCGCTCTCTCCAGGATAGACCAGCAGGTGGGAAAACACGCTTTTGGCCGTGATTTGCAGAGATTTGAGAAATCTTGCCTGGATGACTCCCACAACATCAGGAGACGAAGAAACGGCAAATGTGAAAAGGCCGCCTGGGCGCAACAGCTTTTTCATGGACTCGAAGAATTCCCGTGTGAAGAAGCGGTTCATATCGGCATTCAGGGGATCTCCCATGTTGGAGAGAATCACATCATACGATTCCTGAGTCGACCGGGCGAATGTTCCCGCATCCTTGCTGAAAATGCGCAGGCGAGTGTCTGAAGCGACCGTAGGATGAGTGAAAATCCCAAAATGCAAGGCCAGCCGGATGATCTCAGGATCGGGTTCGATGTAATCGACCTGTTGAATCATGGGATGCTTCAATATTTCCCTCACCTGTCCGGAAACTCCGCCCCCGATCAAGAGGACCCTTCGTGGATCCGGATGGTGCAGCAATGCCGGATGCACTGCGAACTCCACCGTCTGCAGGTCAGGAATGGAGAAAAGCCATTGACCGTTTGCGAAGAGGCTGAGCTGTTCTTCATTCCGGAGGAGGGCAAGGTTGTGGAAAGGAGTATCGCGAACGGTCACAACACCTTGCCCCCACTGCCACCGGTGGGTCGCCTCTTTGAGATCTTCCATGAACAGGAAGCCACCACACAGGCAAAGAGCTGTTGCGACAATGGCTGATGCGGCAAAGACGTTTTTTCGGCCCTTTCCCCGCTGGCCTCGGCAAATCCAGGCAGCCCCCACGAGAAGGATAAGCGACACCGTCCATGATGCAGCCACAGGAGAAAGCGAGGGTAGGAGGAGGAAATAGAATACACATCCTCCCAAAGCCGCACCAGCAGCCTCCCCCAGGTAGATGACCGTGGCATCCCCCTTCTCTCTTCCGGACTCTTCCACCGTCAGCATCCAGGCCAAAGCGAACACACTCCCTGAAACAGTACAGTAAAGGAATGTGGATGAGAGGGTGATTCCCAGCATGGTACCAGGCTGCACCATCTCGCCCCCGGGTATCGACCAGATGATTCGGGAAGCTCTTATCCAGAGCAGAGTGATGGGGAGGGAGAGGGAGAGGAAAACCAGGAAGCCCGCCAGAACTCCCGTATGAGTCGAAATCCGCGAGGCGGTTTTTCCGCCCAGTGCGCTGCCAAGGGCTGTCCAGAGCAACCAGCAGGTGAAAACGAGACCCGTGGAGAGCTCATTGCCGAGAAAGAGAACAAGCAGCTCGCGGAGAATCAGCACCTGTGCGATGGAAGCGGCGAATCCTGCCAGGAGCACCGCAAGAAAACGATGATTCCCCACAGCCATCATCTCTGCGGATATCTTTCCAGGAAGAGATTC
>JAAYUJ010000328.1 GCA_012517775.1 Deltaproteobacteria bacterium | reverse complement strand
TGAAGCTGCTGGGGGCTGGACGGAACCTGGGAAATCACTGGGAGCTGGAGATACCTAAAGGGACTGAGTTCATCAACCTGGACGAGGGGAAACGAACGTTCTACTTCAATGAAACCGGGGACGCCGGTTCTCTTGCTACAATGCGCGGCACCAGTAAACTGATTATGCCGTCGGAAGCGCGACAATTCAAGTGGGAGCAGTCACGCCGGGTGGTCAGCTACGTAATACCCAGAGTGAGCGAACCATCGCATCGTAATCTCACTTTATTGATAGCGGCGGTTGTCTTGATCGTTGTGGGAATCTCACTGACGACGGCTTCCTTCTTTATCAAACCCGGACCACAAGTCTAGAGAATGCTCTAACTCCAGACCCCGCAAGGACATTCATATGGATACAGCACCTCGCGTCAATGCCTGCCTTTTACATCGTGGACACCAAGTCCCCCCGATGAGAATTGTTCGACGATGATTTCGTGGAATCTCTCCTTTTGTGCCGGGGTGAGCAAGTCTCGCTCTTCCAAAATGTGCTCAATCACCTCCCGCTCCAGTTCCGACTGGTGAGCGAGGATCTGTTCTGCCACTCCGTGGATTGCGTTTCTGTCGACAGGCTCGGTGAAGAGAAGCCTCGCGAGCTCCGCCCGCTCGCGCCGAAGATCCTCCCTGATCGCATGTACCCTCGGCAGGAAGGTACGCCGGATCTCCTGGACCTTATCCCGCTGCTCGCTGGAGAGATCCGGAATGAGATCCAGGTATCCCTTGATGTTTGTCGCCCCGGCTCGATTTCGCCTTGAGTAGGCGCAGAGGCCGTACAGCACGGCCACTCCAAGCATAATACCCAACATGAATCCGGCAAGGAATGGATAGGGTGTGCTCATCTCACTATCCTCCATTGCTCTGATCCAGAATTTTGAAGTAGATGTAACCCATGGAAAGGGGCGGGCAATCGCCGAGCTCATCCAGGGTCCGAGTGCTTGGAGGGGCTCCCGGCTCGAAGAGGTTGAAGACTGCGTCTGAAAGCCGCGCCAACAAGATTCTCAGGCTCGAACCGAACGTGACGGTCTTCCGACTTGCGATATTGGACGTTTTGACGGCTTCACTGACCACACGAGAAGTGAAATCCAGACTCAATTCGATCTTTGGGAGCCCGTGGACCAAATCATCTACTTCCCTGAATTCATGAAGATATTCCCGACAGCCGGGACAGGTATCGATGTGCTTCTCGATGAGGCGAGATGTTCCACCATCCAGCTCTCCATCCATGAACGCAGAGAGTTTCCTCCTGATTTGAGAGCATTTCATCTGCTTTGGCCTTTCATTTCCTATCAAGATGCCGCTTGAGAGTCGTTCGCGCTCTGAAGAGCAGTGACTCCACACTTTCAATCGTCATTCCGAGGACATCTGCGATCTCCCTGTAGGACAACTCCTCGTTGACACGCAGGAGCAGAGCCGCCCTTTGATTGTCGGGAAGTCTGCCGAGTGCCGACATGATCTCCTCTTCCAGCTCAAAGCGCTCAGCGGGGCTGACGCCAGTCTCGTCATACCCTCCGTCCCTGCTTCGGCTCACGGCCTCGCAAAGGCTCCGCCGGCGCCTGCGGCGGTCCATCTCCGTAAGTGCCTGGTTGCAGGCAATAGAAAAAACCCAGGTGGAGACCTTTGTCCTTGGCTGAAATCGAGGTGCGGCACGGTAGATTCTGATAAACACCTCCTGGGTGATATCTTCCGCTATGAACCGGTCCCCTGTGTACCTGGCGATGAAGTTGAGGAGCGGACCCTGATACTTCACAACCAGCGCCTCGAATGCCTCCTGGTCGCCACGGCCTGTGGCATCAACCAGTTCAAGATCAGGGTCAACCATGGCAACCATTCTCTGCTTGTCGCTGGAATGAGTCAGTCCCCTCGGGTCAAACCTTAATCCACCCTTTTTTGTGACTTCTCAATAAGGAGGTCGGTATTCACATCACGACGGCTTTTGCGCCCGGATGTCGGCTATGGTAAGCCAACCAATGAAGCAATCGTACCCGGGATTTATTGAGAAGTCACCTTTTCAGTGAATTGTCCGGTATGACTCCCATAAGAAAGCTGCACCCATGTTCCACATGGCGAAGCTTCCACAATAAGCATCCATGGAGATCGGTCTTCCAGTCTCCGATATCCTTTACCACAATTGCAAGCTCAGGGCCTGCAATGAATAGGATAACTACCAGATTCGCGTTGAGGAGTATCGTGAAGACAATGGAAACGGACTCGCTGAAGAAGAGGACAATGAAAACGCGGATGCCCCCCTTCAACGGGTGCCGATCCATCAGACTTCATGGACTGGATCGGAATGGCCGCCCCGGAACAAAAACCAGCTACCACAAGAGAGATCCTGATTTTCCATTCTTATATTTGTGAAACCACCAAAAACCGAAAAACTTGCGGTCTGATCATTATTTTTGGAAAAGATGCAGGTAGTCGCCGTATCCTTCCTTTTCCAGATCTTCCTTCGGGATAAACCGCAGGGCTGCTGAATTGATGCAGTATCTCAGACCGTTTGGTTTCGGTCCATCAGGGAACACGTGCCCCAGATGCGAGTCACCCTGCCTGCTTCTCACTTCGGTTCGCGCCATGAAAAGACTTCTGTCCTCACGCTCCACGATGTTCTCCGGTTCAACGGGCTTTGTGAAGCTGGGCCAGCCTGTGCCCGAATCGTATTTGTCGAGGGAGCTGAAAAGCGGCTCCCCGCTGACCACGTCCACGTAAAGTCCCTCCCGCTTGTTGTTCCAGAACTCATTTTTGAAGGGAGGCTCCGTTCCTTCTTGCTGCGTAACCTTGTATTGCATGGGGGTAAGCCGCTTCTTGAGCTCATCATCGGAGGGTCCGGCATGTCCTCTTGCTGCGGCTGTACCTCCCAGCGGACATGCCTGCGCCCCCCATGTCTTCTTCAAGAACTGATCCCTTCCGCTGTTCCTGCGATACAAGCTGTAGTGTCCAGGCTCTTTCCCGTAATATTCCTGGTGATACTCCTCGGCCCTGTAAAACGCCGTGAGAGGAACAATTTGGGTGGCAATGGGCCTGCTGAATCTGCCGGATTTCTCCATCTCCTTTTTCGACTCTTCCGCATGGCGTTTCTGCTCTTCGTCGTGATAAAAGATAGCGGTCCTGTATTGAGGACCCCTATCCACGAACTGGCCCCCCGGGTCCGTCGGGTCGATGTGCATCCAGAAGAATTCCAGGAGTTGCCTGTAGGAGATTGCGTTAGGATCATAAGTCACCTGGACCGCTTCCACATGGCCGGTCGCCCCCGATGAAACCTGGTTGTAGGTCGGGTTTTCCTCCTTTCCTCCCGTATAGCCTGAAATCACCTCAACCACACCGTTCAACTTCTTGAAGTCCGCCTCAATACACCAGAAGCACCCCCCCGCAAACGTAGCCTGGCGCAAGGCACTCTCTTTTCCTTCCATGGTTTCGCTCCTTTCACTTCCTGGACTGCCGGCGTAATGCAAATCAGGCAGCCCGATCACAATCGAAATC
>JAAYUJ010000327.1 GCA_012517775.1 Deltaproteobacteria bacterium | reverse complement strand
TGAAGTCCGCAGTGATGATGAGGATATTCGCCGTGTTCTCGCTCCAATACATCATCGGGATACGGCCTTTGCGGTGGAAGCGGAACGAAGCTTTCTCAGAGAACTGGAGGGAGGGTGCCAGGTTCCTCTGGGTGGGTATGCTGTAGTGGCAGGAGACGAAGTCGAACTGACCGGGATTGTGGCTTCTTTAGACGGCAAGATTCTCATCCGCAGGACTCTCCGTGGCTCCGTGGAAGAAAGGGTGAGGATCGGGCGGCAGTTGGCCGTGGGACTCCTCGATGCGGGTGCCGGAAAGATCCTTGAGGATATCTACGGAAATGCTGCGGGGAAGTGGTGACTTCTCAATGAGTTCAGTTAATAAGAGCTTTGTAGAACGGGTTTCCATATCCGACACCCCGGGGCAAAAGCTGTCGGGATGTGAATCCCAACCCACTTGTTGACGAGTTACGGGAAATGAGGGCAAGGCGGGACAACAAGGGTGCGCGATTCCGACTCCATCATTCACCCGCATTATTCAGACGGCGGAGATGAAAACAGGGTGGCAAAGGGGATAGTCTATCTGGTGGGGGCAGGACCCGGCGATCCGGGTCTTTTGACTTTGAGGGGCAAGGAAGTGCTGGGGATGGCGGAGGTGGTCATCTACGACTACCTGGCAAATCCTGAATTCCTGGACTACGCTCCAGCCGGTGCCGAACGGATCTATGTGGGGAAGAAGGGGGGCGATCATACCCTCAGTCAGGAAGGTATCAACGACCTCCTGGTGAGAAAGGGGCTCGATCACATCGTGGTGCGCCTTAAGGGCGGAGATCCTTTTATCTTCGGCCGCGGAGGGGAGGAGGCTCAGGTCCTCAAGGCGGCGGGCATAGCCTTTGAGGTGGTCCCTGGAGTGACTGCAGCCATTGCAGCGCCGGCATATGCGGGCATTCCCCTGTCCCACAGAGACCACACGGCGAGTATCGCCTTCGTGACCGGTCATGAGCGGGAAGATGCGGAAGAATCCAAAATCGCATGGGAGAAGCTCGCCACGGGAGTGGGTACTCTGGTTTTCTTCATGGGTGTGAAGAACCTTGCGGATATCTGCAGGAGCCTCATTTCCTGCGGCCGTGCGCCGGATACTCCCGTTGCGGTAATCCGCTGGGGAACGACCGCGGAACAGGAAACCGTTGTGGGCACTCTGGAGGACATTGTGGAGCGGGTTGGGAGAGCGGGTCTGAAGCCGCCGGCAATCACCGTCGTTGGAGGCGTGGTGAAGCTCCGGGAGGAGTTGAACTGGTTCGAACGGCGCCCGCTTTTCGGTCGCAGGATCCTGGTAACCCGGGCCAGGGAACAGGCCAGTGATTTCAGAACGCTGCTCGCTTCTCAGGGAGCCCATTGCATCGAATTCCCGACCATCGCCATAGAGCCTCCGCCCTCATGGGAGCCCCTGGACAGGGCTGTTTCCCGGGTTGCCTCCTATGACTGGCTGGTTTTTACCAGTGTAAACGGTGTCCGTTTCTTTATGGAAAGGCTTTTTGGTGCAGGTCTCGACGTGCGTGAGCTCAAAGGGGTTCGGCTGGCGGCCATTGGGCCCAAAACCGCCGAAGCTCTCCAAAGCTATGGCTTGCGTGTAGACGTTGTCCCCAATGAATACCGGGCGGAATCAGTGTTGGAATCTCTGGCAGGTCATGGTATTGAGGGAAGGCGCTTCCTCATTCCCAGAGCCATGGTTGCGAGGGACATCCTCCCAGATACGCTCCGGGGGAAAAAGGCCGAGGTGGATGTGGTTCCAGCCTATCAGACTGTTTTGCCCGCCGGAAGGAGCCCTGAAATCCTCGGAAGGTTTCAGAGAGGGGAAATCCACTGCGTAACCTTCACGTCATCTTCCACGGTCAGCAATTTCTTCAGCCTGTTTGACGGCAGCGAGATTCGTTCCGCCCTCAAGGGAGTCGCCATTGCCTGCATCGGCCCCGTCACTGCCGAGACCGCGCGGAAGTATGGCCTCACAACGGATATCATGCCGTCTGACTATACGATTCCTGCTCTGGCAGGAGCTATCTGCACCTATTTCGCCCGTTTCAATTCAACCTGAAAGAACAGCTTCGTCCAGCGATCCACGAGTTGCGTCGCCGACAAGATTTGGAAGCGTGGAGACAGGGGCCTACCTGCTTACTTCCTCGTCCCTGTGTTGGAAGTACGCGTCTCTCATGGATACGTAGGGATCGAGGGCGGACTTCTTGAAATCTTCGTATTCACCGATTTTCAAAGAGGTCGTATTCAGTCCTTCCCCGCCGCGAATCCCGCTGCTGACGGGAACATCCAGCAAGTACAGAGCGGGATTTAAACAGGCATCGAAGGCGAGCCCGATGGAGTCGCGCAGGCTGGACGGACCCAAAACGGGCCAGTGGATGTGAAAGCGATGTCCCATTCCCCACGTGGCCAGGGTCTGGCCGAAGTCCTCATCGTATTCCTTGATCTTGAAATGGGTGTGCGCAATGTCAAAGAAACCGCCCATCCCCAATGTCGAATTGATAATGAAACGCCCGATTTCGCTGCCTGCATGGTCCGGCTTGCACTGAAGCATATTGTTCACCACCCGGACCGGCATTTCGGCATTGTCGAAAACCCTTTCAATACATTCCCGGACCCCGCAGGGGACATACCAGGAATAGATCGTTGCCAGCGGTTTCCAGAAGTAGAAGTAGAGCCGGTCATTGAGTTGGAATAGAGTCCGGTTGAGGGATTCAAGGGGATCCGGCACGGTCGCCGACTTTCGCGCGAAAGGGTCTTTCTCGCCGTTGTTCTCATTGGCAGCTATCGCCAACCCCTGGAAAAGAAAGTCTGCCTGGGAAACGAAAAGATCGCCAAACCCCGAGATGGTGGCCAGGAACAGGAGTAGTGCGACACACCGGACTTTTCTCGACCGTTTCATTCAGTTCATCCTCCTCCTACTCAAGACTTCACGGATGTTGCCGCTGGATCAATGAGTATTTCTATGAAGAATCATTCAGCAGGAAAATAACATCGTACAAAATTCGTGCAACAGCAAGACCGTTTTTTCTGGTGTTTGTTATTTCATATACTTGTTCAAGTGAATCGTCATAACTTTGCATAAGCATTAGCGGTCCCTGTCATCTTCCAAGGTCGCATCCAAAGATGCAATACGAACAATTCCGACGAACGCCGGAATCCAAAGGAAACGGGCGATTTTTTGGAGAAGCGGAGTTCTCAAAGCTTTTCAGCTTGAAGGAGATACTGAAGGACAGATTCTTGATGCTTGGACCTCTCCGTTTTCATATGTCAACATGGCCGGATCGGGATTCCTGGAAACGGGTTTTAAGATAGTTTCAAGGGAAATTCCGACTCCTTTGCGCACGGAAGAGGGCTATAATATATTTGAAGCTCCGGAAGGCACCTGGTAATCGATGGGTCGCGGTTACGGGAATCTGTGGTAATGGCAAACAAAGGAATCTGCGCCCCCGGTTTTGAAGCAAGGAGAGCAGGATGGCGAAAAAGGCTTCCAACGATGAGAATCCGGTGGACAGGTTCATCAATCGCCTGAGGGGCCCCTCTGGAGACGGGGGTCCCGGGCAGCCGGATTCCTCCCATAGAAAGTTCCACTTCTCAATCTGGTATTTCATCGCAGCCTTTGTTTTCCTTGCCTGGTTGCAGGGTTTTGTGGTCGAACCGCAGAGAGAGAAGATCTCGTATTCGGAATTCAAACAGCTGGTACGTGATGGAAAAGTGGAAAACCTTGTCATCGGGCAGGACAGAATTCAAGGTGAGAGCCGGGATGAAAAGGGAGTGATCAAAGCGTTTTTCACAGTCCGCGTAGATGATCCCGACCTGGTGAAGTCTCTTGACGAGAGGGACGTCAAGTATAGCGGGCAGGCGGAAAACAGGTGGCTTGGCGCCCTGGTTTCCTGGCTTCTTCCACTTGGCGTTCTCATTTTCTTCTGGAGTTATCTCATCAGGCGCATGAGTGGAGGTCCGCAGGGAGTGCTTTCGGTGGGAAAGGCGAGGGTCAAAATCTATGCGGAAAAGGAGATCGGCATCACGTTTGACGATGTGGCCGGCATCGACGAGGCCAAACTGGAGTTGCAGGAAATTGTGCAGTTTCTCAAGAGTCCAGAGAAATTTCAACGCCTTGGAGGGCGGATACCCAAGGGAGTCCTTCTCGTGGGGGCACCGGGCACCGGTAAGACCCTGCTCGCAAAGGCAGTTGCCGGGGAGGCCGGAGTCCCCTTTTTCAGCATGAGCGGATCCGAGTTTGTGGAGATGTTTGTGGGAGTAGGTGCCGCCAGGGTCAGGGACCTATTCGGACAGGCCAAGGAACAGGCCCCCTGTATCATTTTTGTGGATGAACTGGATGCCTTGGGAAAGGCACGTGGGCTCAACCCCATGGGAAGTCACGACGAAAGGGAACAGACTCTCAATCAGCTTCTGGTAGAGATGGACGGGTTCGATCCCAGCGCCGGCGTTATCATCATGGCTGCCACCAACCGGCCGGAAATACTTGATCCCGCATTACTGAGACCCGGCCGGTTCGACCGCCATGTGGCCATCGACCGACCTGATATCCGTGGCAGGGAAGCCATACTCAAAATCCACACCCGATCCGTGATGTTGGGACCTGATGTGGATCTTAAAAAAATAGCGGCTATGACACCGGGGTTTGTCGGGGCCGACCTGGCCAACCTCGTGAATGAAGCGGCTCTCTTTGCGGCCCGCAGGGATGGGGAACATGTGACCATGGCGGATTTCCAGAACGCGGCCGACCGTATCGTGGGAGGACTGGAGAAGAAGAACCGGGCCATGAATCCCAAGGAAAAAGAAATCGTTGCCTACCATGAGGCGGGCCATGCCCTGGTGGCGATGAGCCTTCCCAATGCGGACCCTGTGAACAAGATCTCCATCATCCCGCGGGGCATTGCCGCCCTGGGTTATACCCAACAGCTTCCCACCGAGGACCGTTATCTCATGACACGGGATGAGCTCCTCAGCCGTCTCAAAGTGCTGCTGGGAGGCCGGGCATCCGAAGAGATCGTATTCGGGGACGTGAGCACCGGTGCTCAAAATGATCTACAGAGGGCTACGGACATCGCCCGGAGCATGGTCATGGAATATGGAATGAGTGACCGCCTCGGCCCTCTGAGCTACACCAGGGAGCCCAGGTCGCCCTACCTGGAAATGATACAGAGGTCTCGGGAGAGGGACTTCAGCGAGAGAACGGCCCAGAGCATCGATGAAGAGGTCATGCGGATCGTGGAAGACGTCCATGACAAGGTGCGCGGGCTTCTCAGGCAGAAAAGGGCGCAATTGGAGCGCCTCGCGAGGGTACTCCTGGAAAAGGAGACCATAGAAGGCGAGGAGCTCAGGAGCTATGCCATGGAGGCGGACTCCAAACCTGACGAGCCTGCTCTGTCCTTGAAAGCGTCCAAGACGAAATAGACGGATTTCACCGGCCCTTTATATCGGGCCAGCGCCTTGCTGTTTCAACGAGAAGCCGGACACCGAAACCGGTCGCTCCCTTGGGAGATATCCCCGTATCCTTGTCCGTCCATGCCGTCCCCGCAATGTCCATATGAACCCATGGGATTTCATCCGGCACGAACTGCTTGAGAAAGACTCCCCCCACGATGGTTCCGGCCGAACGTTCTCCGACGTTCTTAAAATCGGCGATATCGCTCTTGAGATAGTCGAAGTAAAAATCCCAAAGTGGCAGAGGCCAGAGTCTTTCCCCGACTTCCATGCCCACTGCCCGGAGTTGCTCCACAAGTCCCTCACGGTTTCCCATGATAGCGGCTGTTTCATTGCCTAAAGCCACGATGCAGGCTCCTGTAAGGGTAGCCAGATCCACGATGACCGCCGGCTTGTACTGTAAGGCATAGGTGAGGGCATCGCAGAGAATCATGCGTCCCTCAGCATCCGTGCTGATCACTTCCACGGTAAGGCCGGCCATGGTGTGAATCACATCGCCGGGTTTATAGGCTTTTCCATCGGGCATGTTTTCCGTGCAGGGGAGGATGCCTACAACGTGCCTTTCAATCTGCATTTTCCCCAAAACGTCAAAAGCGCCGAGGACAGCCGCAGCACCAGCCATGTCCAGTTTCATGGCTTCCAGTTTGGCACTGGGTTTGAGGGAGATACCCCCGGTGTCGAAGGTGATTCCCTTTCCTACGAAGACAATGGGCGGGTCTCCCTCGGTGCCTGAGGGACAGTGTTCCAAAACGATGATGCATGCTGGTTCGCGGCTGCCCTGTGCCACGGCGGCAAATGCCCCCATCCCCATCTTTTGAGCTTCCTGCAGATTGATGAGCTGCATGCGAATTCCATAGCTTTCGGTTAAGCCATGGGCGATTTCAGCCATGAAGGTCGGTGTGACCTGGTTTCCCGGGGCTACTACAAGATCTCGAGTCAGGTTGATTCCAGAGACCAGGGCATCTGCGGTAGTGACGGCCTTACGGAGGTTTGCTTCCGGTTCCTCTTCTGTGAGCAGGAGAAGGGTTTCGGGATAGGATACCGGCTCCACGTCTCTGGTTTTGAGTGCGATGAAGCGATATAGGCCGGCAATTCCGCCTATAAGCGATTCTTCCAGAGCCCTGGCCCTTTCGACGGGCAGCCCCTCCAGGGCAAGAAGAGGAACGGCGACCCTGTTAAGCTGCAGATCCCTGCATTTCCGCAATGCTGTTGCCGCCCCGTTGCGCAGTCTGTCCAAGTCGAATTTGTCGGCGGGTCCAAGACCGGCACAGACAACTCGAGAGATTCTGCGACGATCTGGAGCATAAAAAACGGCGGTCTGCTGCACCTTTCCCTGAAAATCCTGCAGACCTGCAGATTCGGAAAGCCACATTCCCTCGGTGCTCAGCCATTTCTTGAAGCCGGGGAGGAACTCTGTCTCCTTTTCCAACACAAAAAAGATGATGGCATCCGATTGCCACTCTTCGAGTTTTCCGACCTGCCACTCCACCAGCATGTATACCCTCCTCCCGATCTGCCCAATGAAGATAGAAATCCGCGTCTTGTTACTCCTTGTCAAGGATCCTGTCAAAGACTATCGAAGCGGCATGAGGGTGGTTTGCCCGCTTTCTCCGTCGAAGTAAAGGAGTTTGCCACTGTAGCAGGGCTCCTTTCCTGCAAGGATGCGAATGGTCTCCATGGCCTGCAGGCTCCCGATGAGGCTTGCCGTGAAACCTGGGACTCCCAGTGACTCCTCCCCAGGGTCCCGTGTGCGTCTGCCCGCAAAAATATTGTCCAGGCTGAAAGGCGACTCCGGCAGAAATGTGCTGATCTGACCCCACCAACCCGCAACAGCTCCGTGAACAAAAGAGATTCCCATGCGGCGACACATTTCAGCCAGGACAAATCGCGTCTTCAGGTTATCCAACGCATCCACGCACAGACTCATATTGTGGAGCAGCCTTTCGCCGTTGGACTCGTCCAGGGGTATATTGAAGGCTTCGATTTCTATAAAGGGGTTGATGCGGAGAATTCCCTCCCGCACTACATGGGCCTTGTATCGCCCCAATTGCCCCACTTCGGAGAACCACTGGCGATTGAGGTTTGACGGAGCAAATGCATCCCCGTCCAGAAGGCGCATGAAACCGATTCCCGCGCGAGCCAGTAGATTGCAGGCGACCCCCCCAAGGCCCCCGCAACCGCACACAAGCACCATGCCTTGGCAGAGCTTCAGTTGATCTTGCAGATTCAGGGCTGTGAAGTTTCTGATATAGCGGTGGGGAATGATTTCCTGCTCGAGTGCCATGATTTGGGCTTGCCGGGGGGTTAGCCCGGTCATCGCGGCCCACTCGAGGAGAGGGACGTCGTCAATGACTCTATATTCCATTTGGCCGTGTTTGATCGTGTTTGCTCTAGCTGTGAGCTCCATGATCAGTCTTCCTCCCTCAGGCAGAGTATATTCAGCGTTGCGAGAGGCCACAAATGAAAAACGAAAGGCGCGACGGCTCCCACTGGGGAGGAAAGGATGCACGGGAGAAAATCCGTTGACAAAACAGAGACTGCTCTTTAGCGTGCCAAGGTTGCCTTGGAATCCGACAGCAAGATGAATCATGAGACATTCTGAAGGGGAGGATAAATCAATGGGCCGGCGTATTTACAATTTCAACCCGGGACCGGCGGCTTTGCCGCTTCCGGTCCTTCAGAAGATCCAAGAGGAAATGCTCGATTTCAAAGGGACAGGCATGTCCATATTGGAGATCAGTCACAGGTCGAAAGCCTTTGAAGAGGTCCTCGATGATGCCATCGCCCGAATCAAACGGCTCCTGAAACTGGACAATCGATACCATGTGCTTTTCGTGCAGGGTGGTGCCAGTCTGCAATTCATCATGGTGCCCATGAACCTTGCAGTGCCTGGCAGGAAGGTTGCCTATGTGGATACGGGCACGTGGTCCAGCAATGCCATCAAGGAGGCCCGAATCCTCGGCAGGGAAGTGGCCGTGATTGCAAGCTCCCAGGATAGGGAATACTGTTACATTCCCAGGGGTATTTATGTTCCATCGGATACCGCGTATCTTCACGTGACTTCAAATAACACGATTCGCGGTACCCAGTTCCACGCTTTTCCGCAGACCGGAACCGTGCCTCTGGTGAGCGACATGTCCTCGGACATTTTCAGCCGTGTGTTCGATCCAGAGCCATTCGGTCTCTTCTACGCGGGAGCCCAGAAAAACGCTGGGCCCGCAGGCGTGACCATCGTGGTGGTGCGGGAAGACATGCTGGAAAGGGTTCCAAAGGACCTCTCCACCATGCTGAAATACACGACGTACGTCGAGAAGAAATCCATGTTCAATACTCCTCCCTGCTTTGCCATCTACGTGGTCCAGTTGGTTGCGAGGTGGCTTGAGGAGACAATTGGAGGTATTGCCAGGATGGAGAGCATCAACCGTCGTAAGGCCGACCTTCTGTATGACTATCTCGATGGCCAGGATTTCTATCGGGGAACTGCAGATCGTGATTCGCGGTCTCTGATGAATGTTACCTTTCTTCTCCCCAACGCAGAACTCGAGCAGAGGTTTTTAAAAGAGCTCCAGACCTCGGACCTGGGGGGTCTCAAGGGCCACCGGTCAGTGGGCGGTTTCAGGGCTTCACTTTATAATGCATTACCGGTGGAGGCGGTAGAGGTGCTCGTCGGATTCATGAGGGAATTTGTGCGCAGGAATGGATGAGGTGGGAGTGTCGCCCTAATGGTGGAGGCTTTCCATGGGTGAGCCGATGGTTCTTGGGATCGATCTGGGAGGTACCCACATGAGGGTTGCTGTTGTGGACAGCAATGGAGAAATCCTTCGTCTCGGAAAGATTCATTCCAATATCCATCTGGGTGCCCGGCAGGCCTGCCTTCGCCTCATCTCGGAGTGCAGGATGCTCATGGATGAAGCGAGGAGTCTCGGGGGCTCTGTCTTTGGAATCGGGATGGGAGTGGCCGGAAAGATCGATCGTCACAGGGGAGAAGTGGTTTTTTCTCCTAATTTGCCGGCCATGAACGGCTACCTGCTGGGCATCGAGCTCGAAAAAAGTCTCGGCCTCCCCGTGGTGATGGAGAATGACGCCAATGCATTCGGCATAGGGGAAAATTGGGTTGGGTCCGGTCGAGGAATCGCCAACTGGGTTGGTGTCACCCTTGGGACGGGTGTCGGTGGATGCCTGGTGTTCGGAGGGGAACTCTGGCGGGGGGACGATTTGGGCTTTGTTGGGGAAATCGGGCACATGATTGTGGACCCCCAGGGTCCTTCGTGCGCATGTGGACTCCAAGGTTGTCTGGAAGCGCATTCTTCCGCCGGGAGTCTCATGCGAGCGGTCGAAAAGGCTGCGACAGACGGTCTGCTGAGCCGTGGGCCGCTGCATGATCGCTGGGTGAAAGGAGCCCTCACGGCTGAAGGAGTCTATCTCAGCGCGAAGGAAGGGGATCTTGGAGCAAGAAGGCTTTTCCATCGCATGGGCTGGGCCCTTGGAATTGCCCTTGCCGGACTCTTCACGGTTTTGGGAATTCGGCATGCGGTAATCGGCGGGGGGGTGAGTGCAGCGTGGGATGAGTTCATTGGTCCTCTGAGATCAAGCCTCGCAGAGCACTCCAGTTTCCTGGCCTCTGAAGAAATGATGGTTTTACGCGGTGCGCTGGGCGACAATGCTGCGCTCCTGGGAGCTGCGAAGCTCGCATGGAAATCTCTGTGCGAGAAGGAGGCCACGTCGGAGATTCTTTGAAAATCTGTTCCGGTCCTTATTAGCCGCCGATGGCGGACATGGGACGGCTGAAGCATTTCCTGGAAAAAGCCCTGTCCAGCGTATGTCTTTCGGGTTTCGAACGGATTGCCTCACGAATGGTTTGAATAATGCTTTCATCCGAGGCGCTATCCCGGAGCAAATCGCGCAGGTCCGTTTCCTCTGTGGAAAAAAGGCAGGTACGGAGCTTTCCGTCCGCAGTGAGACGCAGTCGGTTGCATTCAGCACAGAAATGATGGCTGATGGGACTGATGATTCCGATGGTGCCCTGTGCCCCCGAGAGACGAAAATGGCTGGCGGGGCCGTTTCCCTCGGGACCAGGTACGTGATCGAGAGGAGCGATGGCGTGAAGTCGTTCCAAAATCTCATCTGAAGACACGAACTCCGACTGTGTAAGGGATTCGTTCGACTGAAACGGCATCAATTCGATGAATCGCACGTGAAGGGGGTAATCCACCGTGAGCCTTGCGAGGTCTTCGATCTCATCGTCGTTTGTTCCTCGCATTATGACGGTGTTGAGCTTAATGGGAGAAATCCCTGCCTTTTGTGCCGCCAGGATGCCCCGCCACACCTCCTCAAAGCAGTCCACCCGCGTGATGGAAAAGAATTTATCCCGTTTGAGAGTGTCAAGACTGATGTTGATTCGGCGAATTCCGGCGGAAAACAGGCTTTCGGCGAAGCGTCCGAGGAGAACGCCATTGGTGGTTATGCTCAGGCTGCTGAGCCCCGGTATCTTCGAGATGTTCTCACAGAGATAGAGAAGGTCTTTTCTGACCAAAGGCTCGCCGCCGGTAATGCGGATCTTGGACATACCCATACGCACGGCGATATGCGCCACTCGCATGATTTCTTCATATCGCAGAATCTCTTCATGCTTCAGTTTGGGGATTCCTTGGGAGGGCATGCAATAGCGGCAGCGAAGATTGCATCGATCGGTGATGGAGAGCCTGAGGTAGTCGATTCTTCGGTGAAACCCGTCCATGGGAGGAGCAACCATCATTCAATCCTAGCAGAGAAGTTGTGTGAGGATGAGGATCACGCATTACCTGTATCCCTCTTGGAACGTTATGTCAATATAGGAAGTACGAAAAAAACAACCGCTCCCTCTCATACATCGCACTTGATATCGATCAGCGGCGTCCCGTCCAACGCATCCAGACCTCGCACAGTAATCGTGTTCCCCTCGATTCTGAGGATTTCCACAAGCTCCACTCCGATGGGATTGGGGCGATCAGGGCTCCGTGTGGAAAAAACCCCCCTTATGGGGCGGGATCGGTCGCCCCTCGGGTGAACCTGCAGGCAGTCTCTCTGGGCGAGGTGAAGCCAATAGAGGATAAGGATCTTTTGTCCGGGTGAAAGCCCAAGGAAGGCATCCGCATATTTCTCCTGAACCACCAGACTCCCCTCCACGTTGCTCTCACTCCCTTGTTTCGGGGCATCAGAGCGGCTCTTGACGGGGCTTCTGATGATTCCTATGGGTTCAATGAAATAATTATTCGACATGTGCACCTGCCCTGCCTACTCACCGGAGAAGTCCCTGGAGACGTTGTCTGAGCAGCGTATGACGTCTTTGGAGTTGATTGCTTCGAATGGCGACTCCCAGTGCCTTTCTGCTTCCCACGATGACCACGAGCTTCCTTGCCCGGGTGATGGCCGTGTAGAACAGATTCCGCTGGAGCATCATGTAGTGCTGCATGACCAGCGGAATCACCACTGCTGGATATTCACTTCCCTGTGCCTTATGAACACTCACGGCATAAGCCAGGGTCAGTTCGTCGAGTTCGGAGAAATCGTAGGCTACGATTCTTCCATCGATTTCCACTTGCATTTCCTGGTTTTCACCATCGATCTTCCTGATTCGTCCCAGGTCCCCATTAAAAACATCCTTGTCGTAGTTGTTCCGAATCTGCATCACCTTGTCATTGAGCTTGAAAATCTGGCCGCCTCTTTGAATGAACTGGGTTTGAGGATTCAAGGCTCCCTGGAGAACCTCGTTGAGGTTCTGAGTCCCCAGGACTCCCCGGTGCATGGGACTCAATACCTGAATGTCCTCCACGGGATCCAGGCCGAATCGCGTCGGGATGCGACTCGTGCACAGCTTGACCACGATCTGAAGCGCTGCTTCCGGATCATCCTTTTCGATGAAGTAGAAATCCTGAAGATCCTCAGTGTCTCTCTTCAACCAGGGAAATTGCCCCTGTTGAATTCGATGGGCGTTGATAATGATTCGGCTCTGCCTTGCCTGGCGAAAAATCTCCGTGAGTCTTACCACAGGAAATTTCTGAGAATGGATCATATCGGAAAGAACATTTCCCGGTCCGACGGAAGGAAGCTGGTCGGCGTCTCCCACAAGCACGAGGGTGGCATGAGTCGGAACCGCCTTGAGAAGGTGATGGGTCAGGAGAAGATCGAGCATGGACGTCTCGTCGACGATGATCAGATCAGCATCGAGAGGCCTCTGTTCGTTTCTCTGAAATCCCCCCACCTGGGGGCTGAATTCCAGGAGTCTGTGCACCGTGCTTGCCGGATGCCCCGTCGCTTCATTCAACCTCTTTGCCGCGCGGCCGGTTGGAGCGGCCAGACACACACGGCCTCCCATTTGCCGATAAACAGTCAGAATGGCCCGCACAAGGGTCGTTTTTCCTGTTCCGGGGCCTCCAGTGATGAGAACCACCTTTTCGGTAAGGGCCTTTTTCACGGCCTCTTCCTGGAGGGGAGCCAATTGAAGGGGAATCACCTCCTTCAAGCGGATGAGGGCCTTCTCTAAATCCCCCTTATTCTGAAGTGCCTGGAACGCTTGCAGGTGCAGCAGTCTCCTTGCCACCTGAGTTTCCGCCAGGTGATACCCTCGAAGATAAACGGCCGTCTTGTCCCCAAAATCTGGGTGAAGTTCCACTGGAAGAACCTCAAGGATTACTCGCCTGTCTTCAGCAAGCTGATTCAAGGCGGTCCGGAGGGTGGGAGGAGGAATCTGAAGGAGCTTCTGAGAGTTCTCCATCAGCCGGCCTTCAGGAACGCATGCATGACCGGAATCGGTTGCTTCCTGAAGGACAAAAAGGATTCCCGCTTCGGCCCTTAAAGGGGAATCCGGGTGATAGCCCAGGCTGACAGCGATCTTATCGGCTGTGAGGAAACCGATTCCGGAGACGTCCATTGCCAAGCGAAAGGGGTTCTCCTTCACAATGCCCACGGAATCTTTGCCATAGTGCTTGAAGATCTTCATGGCGAGTGCTGCACTGACTCCGTGACTCCTCAGGAAAACCATGAGATCGCGGATCTCCTTCTGATCCTCCCACGCCTTCCTGATTTGATTGAGGCGGTATCGGCCGATGCCCTCCACTTCACGGAGGCGCTCCACTTCCTTGTCGATGATCTCCAGCGAATGCTCTCCAAAATGATTGACGATTCGTGTCGCCATTACCGGGCCGATACCCTTGATCAGGCCCGATCCCAGGTACTTGCGAATGGCTTCAGCCCCGGCCGGAGCGACCGTTTCGTATTGATCGACCTTGAACTGCTTTCCAAACCGCGCATGAACGGCCCATGAGCCTTCCATTTCCAGGACTTCTCCGGGGGTGATCTGGACGAAGTTGCCCACTGCCTGGATTGGGTTTCGGTAGCCGGGACTCTTCACTCTGATGACACTGTAACCGTTCTCTTCATTGATAAAGGTGATATGTTCCACCTGTCCTCGAATTCGCTCCGCCATGCATGCCCTTTGCCTGTGCTGCCACTTGCCTCCCGGTCCAGGGTTCTTTTCGATCACGTCATGAAGCCATGAGCCAGCTTATACAAGCTTTTCACTGATTTTAATATTTTTTTGACAATATGGGGCTGAGTGTTATTATTTTTTGTTAGAGAGAGTGTTGGTAGCTCCGGCGAAGGGAGGTCGTCCCGGGAGACATGAGGGAAGGAATGAAATGCGTCTCAATTCCTTTTATGGCAGAGGACTGACCGTTTTTTTTTCGCAGGTAATTCCGGCACATGGAAAGTTCCATGGCTGCCGGAAAGCAGCATCGCCGATTTAGCCCAGGGAGAGATTCGCTGATGTCACTTTACATCAAGACAGAGGATTATCGTAAGCATGGTATCAGCAAGTA
>JAAYUJ010000005.1 GCA_012517775.1 Deltaproteobacteria bacterium | reverse complement strand
TTTTGCACTCGGGGTTGGAGCAGCGAATCCCGGCAAAGCCCTCGTGCAAGTCTCCGAATCTCAAGTATTCCTCGACCACCCCATCCACCACCGGCCGCAAGAATCCGTGAGTACATCGTAAACAACCTGCGCAATGGGCGTATGGCCGGGAGAATACCGCAGGAGCGTCGTTTGGCGAGCCCGATGATAACGAGTCCGCAACCAAGCACGAACCGTGGCGAACCTGACCGAATCCGCCGTCGAATACGCTGCGCCGAATCGGTTGCGTTCGTGGTGACGCCCAACCGTGTGCACGGCATATCGAAAAAGAGTTTTTGCGTCGCGTAGCCGACACAAAAAGGCAAGTTGAACTGAACCGCGACGCAGCAGGAGGAAATGTGGGGGGAGTGTATGGAGTTTCAGCGGAGAGTGGGGAGTCCATTGGATGCATTATGGAACAGCGAGGATGCCGATCATCCCCCCGACATACCTGGGATCCTTGGCGAGCGTGCTAAGCGATGATGCCGCAGCCTGCATCAAAGTGGAAAGAAGGACCTCCTTGTTGGAACGGACGATTTCGCGAAGCTCGGCCGGCAGGGTGAAAACGACGTGGAAACAGGGCACGGGGAGGAGCTCTATGCGCCTGATGTCGAGCCACTTTTCCGTCTCCTCCCATTGGCACTTGGGACAGCTCCGGTTGCGGCACTCCAGAATGTCACGCAAGGCCTTCCGGTGACTCGGGAGCATCCCGTCCCCGTGACGCTCCAGGTACTCCGGGCCGTATTGGCGAAAGATGTCGGCGACGGCGCTCACGAGGATGCCCGTCTTGAGAGGGTTGCCTAGAGCCCGGCCATGAGGGTGTTAACGGTCGTGAAAAGGGAGTCCATCATTTTATGAGTCAGGTGGGTGTAGACGGCCGTCGTCTGAGAGCTCTTGTGACCCAGGATCTCCTGAATGGTTCGAAGGGGCACGCCGGACTCAAGCAGGTGCGTTGCATAGGAGTGCCTGAGCGTATGGACAGAGGCATGCTTCTTTATCCCGCTTTGGTGCAGGGCGGCCTTGAAGGCCTTTTGAAGACTCGTCATACCATAGGGCCCATCTCCCTTCTTTGCTGGGAAAAGCCAGGTCTTGGGGCGAAAGCTCGCATAGTAGCCCTGCAGCAGCTCACGGGTACGCTCGGGAAGGGGCACATAGCGGTCCTTGCCTCCTTTGCCGTTTTCGACTCGAACCAGCATGCTTTGCCCATCGATGTCGGCAACCTTGAGGTTCACACCTTAGGAGACCCTGAGACCGCAGGAATAGATGACGGTCAAAGCCATCCGACACAGGGGGTTGCGCACCGGGGCCAGGAGCTCCTTGATCTCGGTGTTCGAAAGGACAACCGGCCGTTTCACCCTTTTTCGGGGTCTTACGAGGTCCAGGACCGGCAGGTCACGTCCCAGTGTCTTCTCGTAAAAGAACTTGATCCCGCGCAAATAAATCGTAACGGTGCTTCGCGCGGCATGTTTCACGTTCAGGAGATGCAGGAAAAACTCACGGATCTCCTCATCGCTCAACAGGTCGGGGGACCGCCGATGAAATCCCGCCAAGCCTCGCACTGCGCCAACATATGCTTCCTGGGTTTTGGGAGAGAAACCCCGAAGCTCCATGTCTTGAATCATCCGACGTCTCAGCTCAGTCATGGCACACTCCTTATTCATTGGGTTCTTGCTCCAGGCGAGCCCGTCTCACCCCAAAGCACGTGCCACAACTGTATCCCCACAAATAACAAAGGATAGCCCACCAGAACTGTCCTATAGAAAGCTGCCGCGAAGTGGTTTAGTTCAAGATCGCGGATAAGCTGCGAAGCAGTGCCCGCGCCCCTACGAGACGGCACCTCCGATCCGGCAATGGTGCCGCCGAAAGCTTGGTCAGCTTCATCCGCTTGTGAGTGGTCTGCTCAGGGGCTTTTGCCCTTTCTCAGGCCGGTGGTATTTCAAGGTCACGGCAAATCTTCCGAGCGAGATCTTCATTGATCTCACGATGCCTCGGGCCCGTAGAAACCTTCCTCTTGCTGAGGTTTGCGTACACCGTGTGATTGCGGCCTTCTCGCAGGTAGGTGCAACCGTGGGCTTCAAGATGCCGAATCAGGTCGCGCCGCTTCATGCCGCACAGATAAGCAAGGGTTCTCGAATAACGTCTTGCCCTGCAAGTGACTCCTCGGAAAGTATTCGATTGGCCTCCAGAACTAGTTCGACAGCTTCTCGCAAGTTCTCGCGGGTTTCCTCCAGCGTCATTCCCTGCGTGTTTGCCCCTGGCAATTCCTCCACAAACCCTATGTAGCCCTCCGGAACTTTTTGGAACACGGCCGTAAGCTTAATTTCCATCGTTCTTCTCCGGTTCTGTCTCTTCCAACACATGCATGGTGCGATCGATTGGTTGTACCTCACTGCAATTCGAGCACATGATATCACGCCGCCCAACGATAGGCGTAAGCAGCCCGGAAGGACGGGCGGCAACGCACTACCGGATTGACGACCAATTTTCACGCCCGTCCTTCCGGGTCTGCGTTCACGCCATTCGTTAACCTTTAAATGGCTCCAGAGAACACTTTCAAGCGGACTCGGCCATTCTCTCGGTTTGCCGATCCAAAGCACGAAGCACTTCTTGAATGGCTTCTACTTCCGTTTCATCAAAGCAGACTTCACCGCACTGGGTGCAAACCCAAGCAGGTATTCTATCTAAAGTGAGGTGATAGCCGTTTCGGTCAATATGGAAGGGAGCAATTCCTCTTTCCATCTTCCCTTGGCAGTACATACAGTTCATGTCCTTTTCCTCTTTCTGAAATCGGGTTCCCATTCCTGGACGCTGGGAAGATATGCCGTAATGATGGCCGGATAATCACTTTTGGGTGAGCAGACCACATGGATTGGAGTAGCATTCGTGCCATTGCCCAGGATGAGACAACTATGCCCGCGCACATCTTCGGGGTAGTCTTCGACCAACTCACCTCTGTCAATCACAATCCTTACATCTGCAATACTGATCATTCTATCCGGTCGGGACATTTGCCGCACAGCATGAGGAAGATGGATGATCCTCTTCTATGTCTTCAGACGTCCCCCCCACTGAGCGGCCAGCGTCGGCTGCCTAATCGGGTAGCCGGGGTTTTTACTCCCCCAGCCGCCGCTCGTTTGGAAGATGGGACCGGCCGATTTGCCTCAGAATGACGAGTCAATGAGCTGGGGGCCGACGGAGGGCCGAACCTGATCCTCCCGGCCGCTCCGCAGCATGGATGTCACGCGCTCCAGGTTGTATCGCACATTCCTGTTACGGGGCGAGATCCGCAACGCCTCTGAAAAATGCCGTGCAGCTCTCTCCAGTTCCCCCTTGCGGTAGAGGGCCGTAGCCAGGTTGTTGTGGGATTCGGCGTCCTGGGAATCAACGCGCAGTGCTGCGGAAAAGTTCCCGATAGCCTCGTCGATTTTTCCCTCCTCCATCAGAGCCAGGCCCAGTTCGTTTAGGGCCGCCAGGCTATCCGGTGCAAGCCTCAGTGCGGTGGAGAAGTGGCGGATGGCTTCTCCTCTGTTTCCCAGCCTTGCCTCTGCGATTCCCATATTCGTGTAGGCACGGGCATCTCTGGGAGAGATCTCTGCAACCCGGGCGAAAATGCCGGCTGCTTCCTCCATCTTTCCCGACTCTGCCAGCAGCAACCCCATGGCCGTATGAGCATCTTCATGGAAAGGGTCCAGGGAGACGGTTATCCTAAGCTCGCGCAGGGCTTCTTCCTGCTGACCTGCAGCGATCAGCGCCAGGCTTAGATTGTAGTGATCGTCAGGGCGCGAATCGTCCAGGGCAAGCCTGCGTCTCATTCCATTGACCTGGATCGCTGCACATTCCCTTTTTGCCTCCGGTTCGGAAAAGATGTGAAAGGATGGTACCAGCACACGCGAGCAATAGCTTCTGACAATGTTCATGTAGCGGTCTCTCCCTGAAGCGGAGAGATCTTCCTGGTTCAGAACGGAGAACAGGGGAACATTGGCGGAAGCGGCGAACTCGACGAGATCCAATAATGTATTCAGATTGCTCTTGACCTCGAGCAGGTTGCGTGTTTCGGGGGAAAGCCGGCGCCGTGCAGCAATCGCCTCATCCAGATGGGTGTTCCTCTCATGGAGCTGCCTCGGAGCGGAAAATTCCAGTCGGGGTCGGTCGTCCGTGTGTAGCGGCCCGGTTCCAAAAAGCTTCTGCAGGTCCTCCGTAATGAGCATGTGAAGCAGGAAGCCGAAGTCAGGAAACGAAGCGTTGGTGGATTTGCGGGCGTACTCGATGTTCTTTTCCGCCAGCTTCCAGTCAAGGTTCTTTCGATCCGGGAAGCCGATGAGAAGATAATCCCCCGGCCCGGTTTTCATCAGGACGCCTTCGGGAAACGCCTCTCTGAAGGAGCGGCCCAAAAGGGCGAATGTGTCCCAATCCATTTCGTAGGACTGGATCCACTGGGCAAAGATACCCCCATCCTTGAGGCGGGCTCTGACCAGTCGAAAGAAATCCAGAGTATACAGATTTGCGAGGCCCGACATCCACGGATTGGACGGCTCGGAAATGATCACATCGTACTTCTCGCGAGTAAGGGCCAGATGGTTCCGTCCATCCTGAACGATAAGACGCACCCTCGGATTGCTGAGGCAGCCATTGTTCCACGGCGTGAAAAACAAGCGGCAGGCCTCCACCACCTGCTCATTGATCTCGAGAACATCCAGCTGCTTCACCGGATGATGCAATACTTCCCCGGGCGTCATCCCGCTTGCCAGACCCAGAACCATCACTTTTTCCGGATTCGGGTGAAAGAGGAGAGGCAGGTGCCCTGACAGGGTCTGGGTGGATCGGTCCCCGTGGGAGGATGCGTCGGGCTTTCCGCTGTTATAGAGGGCGTATTCGTCAATACCCAGGCTTGTGGTTTCCTTTTCGACAGTTGTGAAGCCCCCGATCCCGTCTCCGTAAAAAACCACTTCCAATCCCTTGCGCTCACGGGCCAGGAACGCGGGTCCGCGGAAAAGGGCATCCAGCCAGGTGGCTCTGTCCAGATCATTTTGAATATCGCGGAAGTTCCGGTACCATCCACGGGAAAGGACATTCCGATCCCAGGAAGGATAATGGGAGAGGAGCAGAGCCCCCAAAACCGTCATGGATGTCCCGGCAACCCACAGAACGCTCTTCATCCGCGGTTCCAGGCCCACGCGAATCAGAGCTGCCAATGCAATAACAAACTGCAGGGCGATCACGAGCCTCAGCCCGTTCTCCTTGCCCACCACGGGGATGAGAATGAACCCGGCAACAAAGGAGCCGACAATGGCGCCGACGGTGTTGATGGCATATGCAGTCCCGATGGTGCCCCCGAGGAGGGGAAGGGACCGGGCGTATATCCT
>JAAYUJ010000326.1 GCA_012517775.1 Deltaproteobacteria bacterium | reverse complement strand
TCTTTTGAAAGGCTTTGCGGCCGGTTATGAGGCCCATGCCTCCCGCCCGCTTGTTGATTACCGCTGTTCGAACGGCCTGCGCGAGATCATTCTTTCCGGAGGCTCCGCCTGAATTGATCAGTCCGGCTCGGCCCATAAAGCAATTCGCGACCTGGTAGCGCGTCATGTCAATGGGATGTTCGGAAGTCAGCCGCGAATAGACCCCCTCACTGGTCTTGCCGAACTTCAATGCCACAAACCCGCCATTGTTCTCAGGTTGTTTCTGTTTCACGATGTCCGCCTCGATGGTGACCGCAAGATGGTTTGCCTGTCCCGTAAGATCTGCAGCCAGGTGGTAGTCTACGGTTTCGGTTTTGAAAGCAGGATTGCGGAGATAAGCCCAAAGGATCGTCACCATGCCGAGGCTGTGGGCGTAGCGAAAGGCATCGGCCACCTCCTGAATCTGGCGACTGCTTTCGGGTGACCCGTAATAAACAGTAGCTCCAACAGCGACGGCGCCGAGTTCGAAGCCCTGATCGATGCTGGCGAATAGGATCTGATCGTATTTGTTCGGGTAGGTGAGAAGCTCATTGTGATTGAATTTCAGGATGAAGGGAATCTTGTGTGCATACTTCCTTGCGACAGCTCCAAGCACCCCCAATGTGGAAGCAACCGCGTTGCATCCGCCCTCCATAGCCAGACGGACGATGTTTTCCGGATCGAAGTACAGGGGATTCGGAGCGAAGGATGCGCCTGCCGTGTGCTCGATCCCTTGATCGACCGGCAAAATCGAGACATATCCCGTTCCTCGCAGCCGTCCATGATCCAAAAGCGTCTGCATATTCCTCAGAACCCTCACTGACCGGTCAGAGACCGCCATCACGCGGTCTACGAAATCCCTGCCGGGAACGCAAAGAAGGTCCTTGGGAACCGTCTTGCATGTGTGGTTCAAAAGATCTTCAGCTTCCCTGTCCAACAATTCAATGATGTCTTTGCCCATAAACTGATCTCCCTTCCTGTTTATGATTGCAACTCACAATTGCACTGTCCTGAACCAGCAGAAGTATCGCCAATCGAACACCCGGAGTCCATGGGTCCATGGGGTAGGAGTATTATTCAGGTCGCCGCCATTCCATTACCTCTTCAGGTCAAATATCGACGCAATGATGATCCGCTCTCCCACGAACAAGACCGGCAAGAGCTGTCTCATGCTCACTGCAGGGATGTGTCCGGTGGATATTGACGCTCTGAAGGATCTTCTTCGTTTCCTGATATTGAGCATGGAGTTGGAGGAGTAAATCGGTCACTCTTTCACAATGTCGACGAGAACGGCTCATGACAAGAATCTGAATTGATCGGCAGGAAAGGCAGAGCAAGGAAAGGTCTCATTCATGCTTTCCGGACCCCCGCGCTTTTTGGGGTAAATGCATCGCGGACCTTTTGGGGCACCCTCCTGGAATCAAGTTCGGGGACGAACGGAGGTTCCGTCATCAATGGATTCTTCCGGGTGGGCGATCACCTTCTCGCCCTCTTCGAGCCCTGAAACGATTTCTGCAGCAAGACCAGTGCGGTGGCCCACCTGGACCTTGCGGAGCCGCGCCCGATCTCTCTCTACGACAAAGACGGCCCAATCCTCTCCCTTGCGAAAAAGGGCGCTGGAGGCCACCTGAAGGACGTCCTCCCGTTCCCATATGATGAAGCTCGCCTCCACCCGATAGCCATCGCCCAACCGGCTGGAAGCCTCATCACCCCGCAGAATGTCAGCGATCACGAGGACTCTCTGCTCTTCGACCCCAAGGCTCGACACCTTGGTGAAGCCTGCAGGCTCCACAACCCTCACCTCTCCATCGAGGGCCGAATCCCCTCCCCATCGCTCGAAAACCACCCGAGTACCGGGCTTGATCCTCACCCCGTCCTCCGACAGCACCTCCACCTGGACTTCGATCTTCCCCGTATCACCGAGATCCAGCAGAGGTTCCCCGGAGCTCACGACTCCCTCACTCTCATGATGGACCTTGAGAACGCTCCCCCGCACGGGACTGCGGATTTCCACAAGTCTGTCGGACGGCGCACCGTTTTCGGCTGCAGAGTACCTGAGCCTGCTGCGAGCTCTTTCAAGGTCCGAACGGGCACCCTTCACTGACGCTTCGGCAGCCAGACGCCGCGCTTCGGTGCGCCTCGCATCGGCGTTCGCCTGGTCCAGGCTGTCTTTGGGAGCTACCCCGCTATCGAAGAGGTTCCTACGCCGTTCAAGGCTTCTTCGCGCATAGTCTGCATCGGCCGCCGCAGCGCGGGAATCTTCTTCCGCCGCGCGGAGTGCGGCCGTGGCCACTGACACAGCAGCTTCGGCTTCAGCTCGACTCCTGGGGTCCAGGACCTCCGACCGGAGGGGCTCAAGCTGAGCCACCACCTGGCCTTCCTTCACCGGGTCTCCCACTTCCAGTAAAATGCGGCGCAGAAAACCAGAAACAGGTGCCGAAACCACAAACCTTTCCTTCAGCCTCGTTTCCCCCTCCTCCTCTATCGTCACCCGAAGAGGTCCCCGGGCGATCCGGATAACATCCACTGCAACGGGTTTGGGCAAAAATCCGTAAACGATGGCGAGGAGGATGAGGACCCCAAGGCCCGAAACGAACAGCCACCTGCGGATGTTCACGCCATTTCACTCCTTCGCCTTCAGAACCTCAACCAGATCGAGGTGATCCAGCTTCCGGCGCACGATGATTCCCGACAGAAAAGCCGAGACCACGACCACAACTGCGGCCAGTGAATAAGTCGCCCACTCCAGGACAACAGGCACCCTGAAGAGATCTGATTCGAGAGACCATGCCACGAGAACACAGATTCCGCGCCCGATGAGAAAGCCCAGCGGGATCGCCGGGAGGGTCAGAAATGCCAGTTCGCCAAGGAAGATATAGGATATTTCACCCCGAGTATAGCCGAGAACCCTGAGACTCGCCAGTTCATGGCGCCTTTCGGCCAGAGCGATCCGCGCGCTGTTGTAGACAACCCCGAAGGCAATAAAGCCCGCAAGGATGGCAGCTACGAAGATGAAAAAGAGCAGGAACTCAGCCTGGGTTTCATAGAAATTCCGGATCTCGTTTCCACGCACCACCGTTCCGGCCACTCTGGGCATTTCGACCAGCTTCCTGTAGAGTTCATGCTGATGGATTGAATCCACCGTCACGTATGCGCCGGAAAGGGCATGTCCTTCCCTCATGAATCGATTCAGACCTTCCAGATCCATGTAGGCATTCATCCCGATGTACTCGGTCACCAGCTTCACCACGGGGATTTCTCTCACGGGCCTGCTCCCCTCAAGGATTTCCACGGTCAGCCTATCCCCCGGTCTGATACCTAGGAACGCCGCGAGGTAGTCTGTGAGTACCACACCTTCGGGGGGAAGGGAGATCGGCTTCAGGCTTCTTGTGAGGAGCCGATAGAGGCGCCCGTCACGTTCCACGCCCTGAATGGAGGTGCGGTAACTGCGATGTTGGAACCTCAGGCGGGCAGGAACCGATCGGAAACCTTCCGCATCCAGGATGCCCCGGCTCCGCTTCAGGGCGAAAAGTGCATTCCAGGAAGTAGGATCCGTGAAGGTGACAGCCATGTCCTGTCTTTGGCAAAGCCTGAACTGAACGTCCACCATGAAATCCACTGCATCCTTCGTGAACGTGCCCGCAATCATGATGGCGCAGGCCATTGCGATTCCCGTCATGGAAAGTAGCGACTTGACCGGTTGGCGCTCAATGTTTCGGATGATGATGCGGGTCGGCTGCGAAAACAAGCGCCAGAGACCGACGCGATCCAACACGGACCTTCGATATCGGGCCGGGGCCTCCGGCCTCATGGCTTCCGCAGGAGGGAGTCTCACCGCATTCCGAATGGCCGCGAAGGTTCCCGCCAGAGCAGAAACGAATAGAATCAGTCCTGCGCTGAGTCCCACTGAAGGCTGTACTTCATACAGCCACGTGGGAAATCGGTAGAACTCCATGTAGATCCTGCCCAGGCTGTTGCCAAGCCAGGCCCCCACGGCAATGCCTCCCGTGAGACCGATGATTTCGATTACTGCAACCAGTTTCGAATAGTGGAAACCGATGTCGCGGTTGCCGTAGCCGAACGCTTTCAACACCGCGATCTGCTCCCGCTGGGTATTGATGGTCCGGGTCAGCACAACGTTGATCAGGAATGCGGAAACGGCGATAAAAATGCTGGGGAAAATCCTGGCGCTATTCTGAAGCTGACGGAATTCCTCGTCAAGATAGCGGTGGGATAGCTGATTCTCCCGTGTGTAGGAACCAAGGCCCCCATACCGATCCAGTAGCCTGTCCAACTCTGTCAGGACACTCTCCGGATTCACGCCGGCGTATACCGTCAGTACCACATCGTTGAAGGCT
>JAAYUJ010000325.1 GCA_012517775.1 Deltaproteobacteria bacterium | reverse complement strand
CAGGAACTGGGATTGGAAAGGTTGGACAAACATGCTGAGCATACAGGCTTATAGAGGGATTCTGCCCAAGGTGTCCGATGAAGTTTTTATCGCGCCGGGTGCATGGGTCATTGGTGACGTTACCATCGCCAGCCGGAGCTCCATCTGGTTCAACACGGTTGTTCGTGGCGACGAGCACTATATCCGCATTGGTGAAGAGACGAACATCCAGGACAACTCCACCCTCCATGTGACAGGGGGAAAATACCCTTTGGAAATCGGAAACCGTGTAACCATAGGACACCGGGCGATTGTCCATGGATGCATTGTCGAAGACGACTGCCTCATCGGCATGGGGGCAATCATCATGGACGGCGCGAAAATCGGGCGCGGTTCGCTCATCGCCGCAGGGTCCGTGGTCACTTCAGGCTCGATCATCCCTCCTGAATCCATCGTCATGGGGATGCCCGCCAAGGTAGCCAAGCCGGTCACAGAAAGAGAACGCCAGCGGATGGACCGCAGCGTCGCGAACTACCTGCATCTGTCCCATGATTACCTGCATCCGCCTCCAATAGAGGATGAAGTGCGGGTGAAAGGCTTCCTGGGTTGACACCGGCCGGCGGCAACAAAACCACCCAGATTTGGCAGGTCGGGATTCCTGCCTGGCACCCTGCCGTCGGGATTGGAATCCAGACCTACCCGCGTGAATGCCAGTTTTCCCTTGGGTTCACCTGAAGAGCCACGTCTTCCCCCCTGCCATCAGCGGCGCTCAGAACACCCCGTTGAATCAACTCCTCCAGTGCCTGATGAAGCTCTTCCCGAGTTCCGGCCCACTTGCGCGATGCACGGCCGAGGGTAACGTTCTTATCTCCCTGGTCCATGAGAGCGCAGATGAGAATATACAGCGATGTGGCTCCAACGCTTGCTTGCAGGTCAAATATGGCTCGATCCATATGCATGGTGGTCTTCCTGGCTTCCGTACGTTCGAGAAGCTCGAGTCTGAGGAAAACAAAACTGTCCGGGAATATCCGGATTCCGGCGATTCCGGTTTCCTGCGTCAACGGAGAGACTTTGCGGCACATCACGGCGCAGACGGCTGATAATGCAGAATTCTACTCCGCAATGTGGAGACTGTCTCGGAAATATTGGGCGCCTGCGTGATTGCCGTGACCATGGCGATTCTTTTTGCACCCCTGGCGATCACCTGGTCCAGGTTGGACCCGTTGATTCCGCCCATGACGGTAAACGGCACCCGGAGACGCGGACTTATGGCTGCAATGGCTTCAGGTCCAAGAAAATCCGTGGTACACGCCTTGGTTGAAGTCGGAAAGATGGGGCCGATGTTCACATAGTCCGCTCCCTCTTCCTGAGCCCGCAATGCCTCCTCCAGGGAATGGGTGGACGCCCCGATGAGGAGTTCCGGAGCGAGGGAGCGCGCGACAGGAATGGGAAGGTCGTCCTGCCCCAGGTGAACCCCGTCTGCATCGACGGCCATGGCAATGTCAATCCGATCGTTGATGATGAGCAGCACCCCAGCCCTTGCCGTCATTTCTCGAAACTGGACGGCCAGACGGTACAGGGACCTGGTGGAATAATCCTTTTCCCTCAACTGGATGATGCGGGCTCCTCCGCGAATGACCCCCTCCAGAACTTCAAGATTTGATCTCCCGGCCGAAAGCTGCTCGCAGGTTACGGGATAGATGTCCACCCCGTGGAACATTGCCAGCCGCTGTTCTCTTGTCATTAGCCTCCTCCCACGAAACGGATGATTTCGATGCAGTCTCCCTCGTTGAGATTTTCCATCTCCAGCCGACTGCGATCGACAATTTGCAGGTTCCTTTCCACAACAACGGACTTCGGGTTGATACCGAGGCTTTCCAACAGACCAGCGAGGGTCATGATCCCAACAATATCCCTTGATTCCCCATTCACCGTAATCTGCATGGCAAGCAGTCTCCCCATCGAACCAGGACGCTCCCCGGCTCGTTACTAATGAAGAAATGCGGCGTCCCAATCCTTCCACACCGCCTCATATCCCTTGCTCCTTATGACTTCGGCGACAATTTCGGGCGGTCGCTCATCGGCCACCGCAAACTGGGCTTCCGCATGGGTTTCATGGGCATATCCTCCCGGTTCCGTGCGCGATCCCGCACTCATGGAAGTGATACCGAGGGGAATGAGATGATCCCGGAGATAAGGAGATTCACGGGTGGAGAGTATCAGTCCCGCATCGGGAAAGAGTAATCTCAGCGCGGCGAGCAACTGCACAAACTGGACATCGGAGACAGGACAGGGGGGCTCAAAAGCACCGGCGGCGGGCCGAAGCCTGGGGAAGGAAATCGTAATGAAGGATTTCCAGAAATGGCGCAGAAGGTATTGCGCATGCAGCGCCAGGAAAAAGGCTTCCACACGCCAATTGGCCAGCCCCAGCAGGGCTCCGAGCCCGATACGGCGAAAACCCGCGTTTCCTCCCCTGTCCGGTGTCTCCAGCCTCCAGTGAAAATCACTTTTCCTTCCCCTCGGGTGGCACTGCTTGTATACGTCTTCGTTGTAGCTTTCCTGGTAGACGATGAGCCCGTCCACGCCGTGCTTGATGAGTTCCTCATAGGAGGATGTGTCCATGGGATAGATTTCGATGGAGATCGATGGAAAAAGAGGGCGCAGCAAGTCCACCACGCTTGTCAGGTATGGCAAGGTCACGAGATGGGGAGCTTCTCCGGAAACCAGAAGAATATGTTGAAAACCCAGCCTGCGTATGGCCCTTGCCTCAACAAGGGCCTCTTCCGCCGTCAGGGTCAATCGATCGATCCGGTTCGTCATGTTGAAGCCGCAGTAAACACAGCTATTGGTGCATTCGTTGGACAGGTAGAGCGGCGCAAAGAGGCTGATCACTCGCCCAAAACGCTGCTGAGTGACCTGATGGGCTCTTTGGGCCATTTCCTCCAGGTACGGCTCCGCCGCCGGGGAAACGAGGCTCATGAGACCATCCAGGTTCATGGAGCTCGAAGTGAGAGCCTTTTCCACATCATCCCGAGAGCGGTTCATTATCTCACTTTCAACAGAGTCCCAATGGTATCCCTTCATTTCATCATAAAAGCACATGATGTATCCCTCATCTCAAGAATCCCGTAAGAGGGCTTGATGCCTCCGCCACACCGCGAGTCCGCCCAAGACCGGCGAGAAAACCTTCACGGCCCGCCTCAACCCCCTTCTTAAATGCCACGGCCATTGCGACCGGGTCTCCTGCAACAGCAATCGCGGTATTCACGAGCACCGCGTCGGCCCCCATCTCCATCGCCTCGGCGGCATGAGACGGCGCACCCAGTCCTGCGTCCACGACAACAGGGACATTTGCCTTTTCGATAATGATCTCTATGGAGACCCTCGTCTTGATCCCCTGGTTCGATCCAATAGGGGAACCGAGGGGCATGACCGTGGCCGAGCCGACCTCCTCCAACCTCTTGGCAAGAATAGGGTCCGCACCGATGTAGGGGAGGACGACGAAACCTTCCTTTACCAGAATTTCCGCTGCCTTGAGCGTCTCAATGGGGTCAGGCAGGAGATATTGAGGGTCGGGGGTCACCTCAAGCTTCACCCACTCCCCACATCCCGCTGCCCTGGCGAGCCTCGCAAGGCGCACAGCCTCACCGGCGTCTCTGGCTCCCGAAGTATTGGGAAGCAGAAGGTAACGGTTCGTGTCGACGACACTCAGGATGTTGTCCCCGGGATCTGCCAGGTCCACCCGGCGCAATGCGACGGTCACGATCTCCGTTTCCGAAGCCGCAAGGGCATCCCTCATTATTCTGGAAGATGAAAACTTGCCAGTTCCCAACAGGAGTCTTGATCGGAAGCTCCTGCCCGCAATCATCAAAGGATCGTTCATGTTCCTCTCACCTTTCCTCGGAGTCATTGATGCAATCTGCACAAAAAACAACCTGAGATGCAACCAGAACGGACAAATCACCCTTCCTCCGGTTTGCCGCACTCCCGACACCGCTTGTCCATGGGGAGACTGATTTCCCTGAAAGCCATGGTCAGGGCATCAAACGTGAGAAGCCTCCCCACGAGAAGCCTCCCAATGCCGGTCAGATACTTGATGGCTTCAGTTGACTGAATGGCACCCAGCACTCCGGGAAGGCTCCCCAGCACGCCTGTTTGATCGGTCGTCCTCACGACTCCCGATGGGGGAATGTCCTCGAACAGACACCGAAAACAAGGACCTTTGCCCGGAACGATCGTCATCGTTTGCCCGATCATTCCCAGGATGCCGGCGTGGGAAAAAGCCTTGCCCAGTCGCACGCAAACATCGTTAATTAGAAATTTGGACTCGAAATTGTCCGTGGCCTCGATAATAAAGTCATACCGGGAAATGATCTGAACCGCATTGTCCTGTGAAAGGCTTTCCGGATAGACGTTGAATCGTACATCGGGTCTCAGGCGTCTGAGGGCTTCATGGGCGGAGGATGTCTTCAGTCTCCCCACATCGCCGAACCCATGCAGAATCTGACGCTGGAGATTTGAAAGGTCCACCGTGTCCCCGTCCATCATTCCAATCTCCCCGACGCCACATGCAGTGAGATAAAAGAGGGCCGGGCTTCCCAGTCCTCCCAGTCCCACCACAAGTGTGCGGCTTTTCAGCAGCCTGGCCTGTCCGGCTTCTCCGATTTCCGGAATCTGAATCTGACGACGAAAGAGCCTCTTCTCCAAGTCCGTCAGCACCATCCCATCCATCACCTCTCCACCAAAAAAAAACCGCTTTCCCCTGAAAGGAAAACGGTCATCAGACGGCAACATGGAACATACCGCCTCTCACAACCATTTCCCTACGCTGGCATTATCCAGATCAGGTCTTCAGGGTGTGATCTCAGCCCAGTAACCCGAGCACCCCCAATGGCTGCACTCTTTTCGCGCATTACAAAAATT
>JAAYUJ010000324.1 GCA_012517775.1 Deltaproteobacteria bacterium | reverse complement strand
TTGGGTAAATGACCGATAAATAGGGTTCCATGCAAGAGAGAAGGAGTTGATCTGTGGCTTACAAGGATCTCACTGTTTTGATCGTAGACGATTTTTCGACCATGCGGCGCATCATGCGAAACATCCTGCGCGACCTGGAATTCAAGAACATCCTGGAGGCGGAAGATGGGACCGCGGCCGTTGGAATTCTCGAAAAGCAGCCCGTAGATCTCGTGATTTCCGACTGGAATATGCCCAAGATGACGGGACTGGATCTTCTCAGGCACGTGCGCGGCAATGAGAAGACCAAGGAGCTGCCGTTTCTGATGGTTACCGCGGAGGCCCAGAAAGAAAACGTCGTGGAGGCTGTGAAGGCGAGAGTCAGCAATTACATTGTCAAGCCATTCACTGCTGCAACACTTGGGGAAAAGCTGGCGAAGATTCTGCCTCCGGAGTGAGTTGAAACCACACGGTTGACAGGTGCCCTCTCTGAATCGGGGATACTCTCTCAACGAGTGGGTCGGGATTGCAATCCCGCCGGCTCCGCCAGCAATTGCGCCAATGTGTCGGGCAAGGAAACCCGACCTGCGAAGCTGTTGTTGCGTCAAATTATGGAGAAGTCACAATCGGGGATAGATTCCTGACCAGTTGGTCGGCGAATTCACGCGGTAGTCCGGAGGAAAGAGGATTGTACGGCGATGCTCCGGCTCCCCCTAGCGAGCCGCGGGACCTGCAATGAAGCCGGAAATCCGTCTCTTGTATGTTCTGTGCGATGAACGACAGGAAAAGGGCTGTCAAAATGATGGAACAGATTCTGGATCGGCTGGTCAATGGAGTGATTGAGGGGCCGGAAGACTTGATCGGGATGGGCGAATGCCTCAACCTTTTGGATGAACTTGAGAAATGCCAGGAGTTTCCCGAGAGGTGGTCCACTAACATCAATGAGTTGAGGCAACTCTTCAACTGCCTCATCCTGGAGGACTCAAAGGATCCCAACGCAGATTGGGAGAGTATTCGAAAAATTGTTGCCAAGATGCATGCCAACGGCGGGAAACAACCACTCGCAGATCAAGAACCTCCTGATGAACCGGCTCTGGATGGGGAGGATTGGAAAGGGCTCGTAGGAGACTTCTCCACAGTCCCGGCTGGTGAAGAGATCGGTTCATCGTTGCCTTCCAACGGATCCGCAGCGAACGATGATCGTGTGATGGCGCCGGACGATGGGAACGCGCAACAGGGTGAGATGACGGAGATTCAGGACACGGAACTGCTCAAGGACTTTATTGAAGAAGCCAGAGAGCATCTGGGTGCCATAGAATTGAACATGCTTTCCCTGGAGGCCAATCCCAATGACCAGGAAGCCATCAATGCCGTTTTCAGGCCTTTTCACAGTATCAAGGGGGTTGCCGGTTTTCTGAATCTCAAGGACATCCATCATCTCAGCCATGAGGTGGAAAACCTCCTTGATGCCGCCCGGTCCGGAAATCTTGTGATCTCGGATTCGGTGATCGATATTGTTCTGCAAGCCTCCGACATTCTCAAGGTGCTCCTGAACGAGCTCGAGAAGGTACAGAATGAGGAATCGGCGGTGATTCCCGCATCTCCCATCGTGTTTCAATTCTTGGAACGCGTCAGGAGCTTCAAGGCGGAAGAACCATCCCCGGAAGGCACTCCGGTGCGTAAAGTGGGAGAGATTCTCGTCGAGAAGGGAATCGTGGACAAGCCGACCCTCGAGGTTATCGTCGAGCGCACGAAGACTACAGGGAAGAAGCTGGGCGAAGAGCTGATCCAAGAAGGACTGGCCACTTCCCGGGAGGTCTCGGATGCCCTTCGTGAGCAGCGCCGCGCGAAGGACAGTGCCGCGTCTGTTCGAATCGACACGCAAAAGCTCGACAATCTGGTTGATATGGTCGGCGAGCTGGTCATCGCTCAGTCCATGGTGCTGCAGAACAGTGAAGTACAGAGCATCAAGGATCAGAAGCTTCAAAAGGATACGGTCCAGCTCAATCGTATCACCGCCGAGCTGCAGCGTATCAGCATGTCCATGCGGATGGTTCCCATCAAGAACACTTTCCAGAAGATGATCCGACTTGTTCGAGACCTTGCCAAGAAGTCAGGAAAAGAAGTCACGCTGGTCATGAGAGGTGAGGAGACAGAAATCGATCGGAACATGGTTGAAGAGATCTACGAGCCCCTTGTTCACATGATACGCAATGCGGTGGACCACGGCATTGAGAAGCCCGGTGAGAGGATCCAAAGCGGGAAAGATATTACAGGAACCATTCTGCTGGCGGCGGAGCAGAAGGGTGGAAACATTGTCATTGACGTCCAAGACGATGGAAAAGGGCTGGATGCGGCCAGGATTCGCGCGAAGGGAATAGAGCGAGGAGTCATTTCCCCCGACGAGCAGCTGGATGAAAAAGCGATTTACGAAATCATCCTTCATCCCGGTTTTTCCACCAAGGACGAGGTTACGGATGTCTCGGGCCGCGGTGTTGGTATGGATGTCGTGAAGAAGAATGTGGAAGCGCTGAGGGGAAAAATCGACATCTTCAGTACCCCGGGAAAAGGGACGCATTTCCAGGTCAAACTCCCACTTACGATGGCGATCATTGACGGGATGGTCATCCGTATCGGTGAAGAGCGCTACGTGGTCCCCACCATTGCCATGAAGGAATCGCTTCGACCCGCCAAAGAGGCCTTCGTGACAGTCCAGAAAAGGGGGGAAATGATAAAGGTCAGAGACACGCTCATGCCACTCATTCGCCTGCATAGGACTCTTGGGGTGACCCCTCGATTTGAAAATCCCTGGGAGGCGCTCCTTCTGGTGGTCACCGAGGGGAAGCATTCATATTGTCTCCTCGCGGACGAAATCGTCGGCAGGCAGGAGGTGGTCATCAAGAGCCTGGGGGGATCCCTTCGGAAGCTGGTGGGTATCTCCGGCGGGGCGATTCTCGGCGATGGCAAAGTTGCTTTGATCATTGATGTAAAGGGTGTTGTCAGCATCTACGAGGAAAATGGGAAATGATCTCGATGATCGAAAACAGTGATTGGACGGAACTGGTTGCCATACTGAGGGAAGTGGAAGAAAAGGCGCTCTCTCCCCAAAACAAGGGAAACGGAGCTTCCCACTCATTCGAACCATCTCTGCAGGCTCTGGAATCGTTTCAATCCAGAGCTTCCCAATTGGGCGTGACTGAATTGCAGGATGCCGGAAGGCTTCTGCAACGTTATGCACAAGAACAGATCGATGGCGGCCCTGACGCTGAAGCCCTCAGTGTTTTCAGTTTTGCAGTCAATGCACTCCTGGAGCAGATGGAGAGGGTGCGCACAGGCAAAGAGCCATACAGCATACATGTGGACGAGGTGATGGATATCCTCGGGGTATCCGTGCCATGCGAGATCTCCGGGAGTATCAGCGATGATGATATTCCTGCAGATGATATTCCGGGCTTGGATCTGCGAGAAGAGGAAACACTGCAGGATTCTCCGTTGAGCGACACATCCCCCCCCGATGAAATGATGAGCAGCATGGCCGTCGAACGATTGGAGATGACTGTTCAGCAGTTTGGTGGCCAGGTTTCCGTCACTTCCGGCGAAAACGGCCTCCCCAGAATCATTCTGAGCTTTGATGCTTCGCCTCTGGTGATTGAACAGATCGAAACGCTGCTCTCCGTGGGTGTTCCGCAAACCCTCTTTGCACCCAAGCTCACTCAGACCGGCAGTAGATTCGACAGGGTTCTGGGAACCATCAAGGAATTCATGATGGCTTTGTCCACAGGCAACTGCAGCAGTGCTCAGGATATTCTGCTCAACCTTGCAGAACAGCAGCAGCAGGCGGGGCTTTATAACGAAATTGGAGGCCTGGCCCGAGATCTTCACAACTCCTTGAAGAATTTCATGGAAACCATGGATCCTCACCTCAGGGAGATGGTGGAGGAGAAGATTCCCGACACGGGTAACCGCCTGGAGCATATACTTGAGCTCACGGAAAATGCTGCCAACACCACTATTGATCATGTCGAAGCGATCCAGAGAAGAAACGAACTGGAGCAAAATCGACTTGATGAACTGGAAAGGATAATCTCCAAATTGACCGCCATCGGTGAACTTGCCCAGGCCAGTGTTCTCCATGGGCAGGAAATCATCAAGGAACTTCGTGACTCGGTTCAGCAAAACCACGAAGATTTGTTCACAGTCCTGACCGCACAGGATTACCAGGATCTGACCGGGCAGATTATCCTCAAGATCATCCAGCTGTTAAATGATCTGGAAATGAAGCTTGTGAACGTCATTCGCACTTTTGGAGTGAAGACTGAAGAAAAGAAGGAGCACCATGCTGAAGAAGAGCTTTATGGGCCGGCACACAAAGCGATGAGCGAGGCCCTGCATTCTCAGGATGATGTGGATTCGCTCCTCGCCGAATTCGGTTTCTAGCTTGTACTCTGTCACTCAGTGGGTCGGGATTCCAATCCCGACTGTCTTTGTGCCAATGTGTCGGGTATGGAAACCCGACCTGCAAATCTATCGCTGCCTGGACTTGGATAATTTACTCTGACTCAAGTCAGGGGTTTGATATCAGGCAAGTCTCACTCTCTCCCAACCCTTTCTGCCAAGGGAGTGGAGTTCGGACGTCCGGAGTTCAACAGCAGGAAGGAGATTGGTGGGGTTGGCAGTTCGAATCGGCGTGGATTATCAGACCAGAACCACTTTGTTGCGCCCTGCGCGTTTAGCTTGATACATGGCATCATCAACACGGTTAAAAAGAGTTGCCTGATCGCGATCAGAAGGTTCCGTGTGGGTCACGCCGACGCTGATGGTGAGTGGAATCTTCTGTCCCTGATAAAGGAAATGGGTCTTTTCAATTATTTGCCGAAGCCGTTCCGCCACTCCCATGGCACTGTCCCTGTCAGTTCCAGGCAGAATAATCACAAATTCCTCTCCTCCGTAGCGTGCCAGGAAGTCCGACTCCCGCATGACCGGTTTGATTCTCCTTATTATTTCCTTCAGGCATTTATCGCCGGCCCAGTGACCATAATTGTCGTTGACTCCCTTGAAGTGATCCACGTCGAACAGCAGGAGGGAGAACGACTGCTGGTAGCGCTGATGGCGCTGCAGTTCTTCCCGTATTCTCACGTCATAGGCTCGACGGTTCGGAATACCGGTGAGGGGGTCCAGAAGCGTTTCCCTTTCGAGACTCTTGCTCTGCTCCTGCACCTGATCAATCTCTTTTCGCATGTTCTGCAGGTTTTGCTGCAAGACACCCATCTCATTGTTCATCTCTGCCATGCGACGTTGATCTTCCTGGCGTTTCGTCTCGAGAGCCGCCTTGATGGATGTGATGCGTGAACTCACAAAACCTCTGATCTCCTGAAGCGTCTTTCCGATGTAGGTTGACCTTTTGATCTCTTCCATCTGCCCTTCCAACAGGTTGTTGAAATCGACATTGGATTGGTGTGCTTCTGAGGCATAGCTCACAGATGTCATGAAATTGGATTCCATTTCAATGAGACTCTTTCCGATCTCTTCAATGAAATCAGTTATTTGACTTCTCTCATCGTTCATCAGCTTGATGTAATCCTGGATGAGGGACGTCAGATCTCCATTGAGACCCAGAAGTTGATCGATGGTGCTGCTCTCTCTGATCCTTCTCTGGAGGCTTGAAAATCGCTCAAGGTATTCCTTTCCGAGATCGAGGTGGAATTCTGCGATAATAGACAGCAGGTTGCTCTGTAAGTGTTTGAATTGGAGTTTGTTTGCGGACTGTCTGCCCTGAGAGGGCTCTCTTTTCTTGAGCCATTTCCCTAGGAGTCCGGCTTCCTGGGTCTTTGAGGAACCTCCGTTTGCACCATTTTGAAGCATGAGGTCTTTGATGTCGCTGAGGCACAGGTCGAGATCACTCAATTCCGCGTTTGCGTGGAGGAGCTTCCTGAGTCTTCCAAGCAGATGGAAGTGGGCGGAATTTTCCGGAAATGAGCTCAGGTTTGCAAGAGTCAAAAGGGATTTCCTGCAGAAAGCCTTTGCCTCGAGATTTTGTTCTTCGAGAAGGGTTACCTGTTTGAGAAGCTGCTCTTTCTGATTCTGGAGGGTTTTGACTTTCCCGTTGACGGAGCTGTCTGTGTCCGTTTCGGCAGTTTCGTCTGCGGGTGCCGGATGGTCCGCATTTGCAGCCGCATTAAAGAGATTGATGATTTCCGACTTTTCCCCCAGGGCTTTGGACAGGTGAGACAGCGATAATGGATGGTGGTTTGCCGAGAGTTCCTTCAAGGTTTGGATGATGATCCGGGAAAAATTTTCCACGCTTTCGCTGACTCTGGGATCTGTGGTCATACCGGCCATCGCCTGCCTCTTTGAACCGTGGTCATGTGCCATCTGCAACTGTCATATCAGGGAAAAGATCCCAGGGCCGATGTCTGAGAATGCAACAGCCCGAACCGGACAAACCGGAAGAAGTCCCCTGAATTCAAAGCATAGGGAGAGAGTCGATGCTTTCGAGCAGTTCAGGGGACATGTTGTCCGGCCCGATGTATTGTCGCCCCAGTAAGAAGCAATGTTCATGCCATAGGAATCTCTCCATGGGGAAGTGCATGGGGAAAGAGACAGAATCTTTCGGGTTCGAAGAATTTTTGCTCCCGGGAAGTGAGACATTTGACATTTTGTGCTAGGTCTTTTTCTCTCAAGTAATATATTCTAAAATCCGATTCTGAAACCAAGGAGAGATGTCGATGGTTATTACGGATTACCGGGTTCGGAGTGTTCTTCGGACATACGGCAGGCAGTTGCAGCGATCCAGGCTGTCTGAGAATTTGACGCATGGCACTGGAGAACACGACGCGACCGTCGAAAAAGTGACGATTTCTGAAGAAGCAAGGCGTCATCTTGTGATGGAGCGCATGACATCTCAGGTTTTGGAAAGGGCTTACCCTAAGCGCGGAGAACAATAGGGAGCTCAGGGTTCCCTGATGTCAGCAGGACGTGAACACTGGTTTGAGTATCTGCCATGCGTAGCGGGTAATGTTTTCCCCTCACAGTTGGATCTTTGAAAGGGAATCTATGGAAGTGAAAAAGGTCGCGACCTATATCAGCCAGTCGCTCCAGAAGCCCCAGGAGGCCGCGCCGCGTCCCAACACGGATGAGAAAGCAGTTTCCGGAAAGGATGCTTCTTTGCCCCCCGATCGGGTGGAGCTGTCCAAAGGGTATCAGGGAATGGCTCAGGTCAAGAAGGTGATGATGGAACGGGGTGATGTTCGCATGGAACAGGTGGATCAAATCCGGAGCATGATAGAAAAGGGTACCTATCAGATAGACCCCGAGAAGATTGCCGAGAAGATGCTGGAGGAGTTGATGTAGGCCTTGGCTCAAGTCTAGGGTAAGCCCCAGGGGCTGAAGCATGGATTTCTTATGACCGTGTCTTCACTCAAACCGCTGAACCTTGAATGGCGGTGGAACGACTGGACATGGGCCGGACTCGCCGAGAAGAAAAAAGAGGGCTCCCTCCGTTGCAGGGAGCTCTTTTTTTCTGCGGAGGATTGTTCATTCGACAGGAAGGCAACCTTTCAACACCCAGGAGGCTCTATGGTCTCCGGTGTGTTGCCTGGACAACGGAAGAGGGACGG
>JAAYUJ010000323.1 GCA_012517775.1 Deltaproteobacteria bacterium | reverse complement strand
TCGTCCTATTCCGCGGTCGTCGATCAGGACCAGATGGCAATAGCGTTAGTCGCGAGGTTCGTGCAGAGCGCAGCAATCGATTGCGGGCTTCCGTTCAGGTGCGACCATCGCAAGGTTCGAATACAGCTGGGGCAGTTGAATGAAAGTCCGAGCTCAGGAACGATCATCGCAGGGTTCGGTTCCTCACTGACGAAGGAGCCATACACAAAGAGGATTTGGAGAAGCTCTGTTACGAGACGGTGAATTCCCGGGGGAATGTGATGGGGATCCGCCCGCGTATGTGTCGAGCTTCGATCCGATACGCCTGCTGCCGACGATTCCTGACCCGCAGCCAATGCGACGCAAACCTTCATATCAAGCAAGCACTTCAAGAGCAGACTTCTTTCGGTTCCGTCTTTGCAGGGTTGGGTTTTTCGATTCTGCTTCGCAACGTCCGACTCAAACGAGAGGTAGAACATGTGCACAAGTCCGTTCGTAGAGAACACCAGACACCAATACCAGATCGGAGGAAGAAGCGTCACGCTCTGCGAGTATTCATTCACCGCAGGTACAACGCTGCCATTGGCTCTGCAATGGATTCTGACCAATTCCAGGGAAAGCACGCCACCTGGGGCGTCGATACCGTTCCTCTACCGGGAGGTAAGTCTATTTTGGCGCCTGAGCACGAGGCGTTTCATCGCCTATACGCTGCAGCGCGAAACAATGACATCCTATGACGCCTCCATCCCCCAAGGCGATCTCATCTTCGTGGCTCACACCCACCCCGTTCCCGCGGATCTTCCCAGTGGAATGGTACAATGGATTACAACAATGCCCTCTCCAGAGGACACTGGCAACATGATGCCCAATCAGCGTTATTCCATAGTGGTCCACCGCGACACTCGGACCAACCAGATACCGCACGCGTTTATCTTCTCGCGAACCGGACAGGTCCATACCACAAGGTTCGTACGGGATCTTGCGGCAGCGGCCCGGGTCTACATCGAGCTCGAGACCGCCGCCGCTACCAGAGCGAGGCTGGTTGGGCAGTACTGATATCAAAAGAAGAAAGGTTCTTCCGGCAAACCAATACCTGCCATGAATCGTTGGTATAGAACGGCTTGAGCCCGTTCCCCTCCGGGGACAATCTTGGGTCATCCGGGAAATGAGTACCCACTTCTCATGAAGTGCTGGAAGGATGAGGCAGATGAGCTCATCGCCGATTAACACAACTCAGATTCTCCCTTCGATCGAATAGCCCTCTCATCCATTCCTGGAAAGCTTTTCGGGCGAAGGGAAAATTTGGGTTCATCCGGTTAACGAGTACCTCTGAGTATGGTGGTGTTACAATGTGAGCTTGAGATACTCCTTTTCGCTGAACCCGTAAGCATGCCTTCTGAGTGTCTTGATTTTGTAATGTCCTTCTTCTGCAGTCCCCCTCCCCGTGTTGGGAGGGGATAGGGGAGGGGGCGGATCGCAGTGCCTTTTTCACCCTCCCCCAACTTCTCCCGTCAAGGGAGGGGAACTCCGGTAGGTCAACATTGTTCTGCCGCCGGCATCCCGCCTTTTGCTTTATATGCCTTCGTGCCCCTTTCGGAAGGACAGCCGGGTTCAAGCCAAAACCGGCAACGCTTCGCAAGCGGGGCCCGTTGAGCGCGTTCAAGGTAACTGATGGGAATGGTTTCAGGGTATGTGCAGGGGTTGGGGGGAGGGGGCAGATATCGGCAGATTGAGGAAGAGTACTGGTTCAAGCTTACATTTCGCAGGAGATGAGTGGGAATACGGGTAATTTTTTCCACGGATTTGGTTATTCCTGCTGTCGGATTAGCGACATTGAATGATCATAGTCTCACTGAGAGGGATGGAAGGAAACGGGTCTTACAAAGACTGAACCGTCCAATCCCAAGGCGACGAGGTATTTTTCCTGGACCCTTGAGAGACCTCCATTCACTGCTCTCTGGCAGCCAAGTTTTATGATTCGAATACTGTCGAACTTTGTGGTCATCATGAAGGTTGTGGGGTGTTGTGT
>JAAYUJ010000035.1 GCA_012517775.1 Deltaproteobacteria bacterium | reverse complement strand
GGCCTGGGGGTTGGCCTTCTCCGCCAGCAGCCTGGCGGTGACGATTCCCGTGGAATCCCTCACGATCTTCACTTCGATTTCCGGGTGCTGTTTCTTGAAGGATTCGAGGTAACGCGGGATCTGATCGTCTTCAAGGGCGGTATAGACGAGAATCTCCCCTGCTTCGGCAAGGGGAAGTGAAATGGTGGCAAGGGCAAAGATCGCTGCACAAAGAAAATAGAAAACGGCTCGATGTCTAGCACTCATGGTCTCTCTCCTTCATTAGTGGGATAGGAATGAGCTACCGGGGGAAATTTCCGCCATTACTAACCGTCTCGAATATACAGGTCACTTGTTACAGCTTTGTGGCATTTGCATGATAAGAGTGCGAAGAACGGGCCATGAGGGACTTGCCTCTTCATCCCTCACGAAGTAGGACCGGTGGAGCACTGGATGCGGTCCGCTGAGGGGCGATCCATGCATCGCCGCTAAAGGTTCTTTCTTTCAAACCAGGCGAACAGCCCGATGTATAAAGCACATGCGACAGGGATGATCAACCAGTGGGAAACACCAAGCGCTGCAGGCAGACCGATCTTCCCGTAGTCCTTCCAGGCGAGCACAGTAGTCGTAAGATAGGGGTACAGCTCGGCGTAGAGCACCGCGCCGCCCAACATGCCCGCAATGGCAAAGATCGCATGCCAGCGTCCCTCACCCAGTGCGCCAACGGACGTTCCAGGACAGAAACCCATGACCGCCCATCCCGCACCGAATAGAATCCCGCCCAACACCACCGCACCGATGTTCATGGGCTTGTGACTCAGTTTCAAAATTCCTAGATCACTTAGAAGATGGATACCGATCATCCCGACCAGAATCGCCGAGAGCATGAACTTGAGTATTGTCATGTCCTGCAGCAGCATGGCCCCGACCTGCTTGTCGAACCGCAGCACTCGCCCCTTTTGCAGGAGAAAACCGAACAGGAATCCAGTCAGCAGACCCAGGTATTGTTCATTCATTTTTCTCCTCCCCCATAGACAAGATGCGCAAAAAGGACTCCCGTACCGAAGAACAGGGCCAGGGCAACAAAACCACTCAATGACAGCTGCATGAGGCCGCTCAAACCATGTCCACTCGGGCAACCATCCGCCAATCGAGCCCCGAACATGGCCACGATTCCCCCAAGAAAGGCGGCGGCAGCTCTCCTTGCACCTGAAGGTCCAAAGCGTCTTTCCCATGTGGGAGGCACGCGTTCCATCTTGAAGCTCCTGTCGGTCAATGAAGAGACCGCTGCACCCAGAAATATGCCCAATACCAGCATGAACTGCCAGTCGACCTTGACCTTCTCCTTCGTGTAGTATGTGTTGGCGGCGACGTGATCCGGTGCGATGCTCCTCTCAATGAAGCCCGCGGCGCGCACGAAGGTAGTCGATGCTCCTAAATAGGTCGTCTTTCCGAGCCAGATCGTTGTAGCATAGGCTGAAGCGATTGCCAGAAGTCCAACAAGTGCTCCAGCGAAGTAGGGGTTCCAGCCCCCATCATCAGGTCTCCGTCTCATCGGCAGGTCCTCCTTTCATTCGACCATCCTCTGCTTTTCAGTTGCATGACGTACTGCCGTCAACTTTCCAAGAATTACTCCATTGCACATTTATGAGAACAGCAAGTGGGAATGTCAATAAGCGCGCCCGCAGGGTGGACACATGCCGGCCAGTAAAACCTCTGAAGCCACGCAATCTTGACACCAGCTTCACACTGCGGTAACAAACTCCTCCAGATCTTGGGGTTTTCCGATTTGTCGACGGCCTCTCTATCGGTACAAGCCGTCAGAATCGATGTACTGTTGCAGTTGATGAGAATTCACAATCCCGATCCATCCAAGGGGGCAGCTGTCTTGGTGTGTCACCAGTTAAGGCGGGAAACTCGATGAGGGGATCTTGCGAAAAGACCTCTTGATATCACCGATACTGTCCACCCTCTGTTGTAAGGCAAAAAAAACAGGCGTTTATTTTCATGGTTCAGGGCGTCCCGAAGAGACTTGAAAGAGTGCTTCCTCCAATCGCAGGAGAACTTGTGATGGAAAGCAGCTCGAATCACGGTCACGGGCGATCATCTCAATCCGCTGGAATCTGGGCTATCGATCATTCCAACGCAGGAGCACCCGGTTGATGGACGCTCTCTGATCCGCTTGGGGTCCCCCCGGTGCATTTCATTCAAGATGCACCGACGGCCTTAATTGAAAACAGGTGCTTTGGCCATGAGCGATTGAGGCGGTCAGCATGGGTAACGAAAGGGCCCGCCCCTGCGATCGAAAGGAGGATTGGAAAGGAATTTCCTTAGGAAGCGACCAGACACGAATCCGGTCTCAATCGCCACCGTGATCTCGTATTCAGCATACTCAGCATGAGAGTGTGGTGGTACATGCTCCCGGTGATATTGTAGATTGCAATTCAAAGGAAACGGCTTATTACCGGCATTGCTGTTTCCTGCTCCTTTCAGCCACCATTGCGGGAAGCACGTCCTTTCCCGCTTTATCCCAACTTGGGGCATGCTTCAGGGAGGGAGAGTATCCCACTTGCCGCCGTAAATCAGCGCTGTAGACCAGTTAATACCAACTAGGTCATCTTGGTATCTGCCTCGCTCAAGGGCGCTCTGCCTGTATTCTTCCTTCAGACTCACGACCGTCCGACGAGAAAAGGAAACTGCCGAAATCTATGTCGCAATCCCATTAAATCCGGGTGATCATGCCAATTGTCACCTTAAAACTCCCGAAAATGCCAAGGTCCATAAAGCCCATTCCGACCATATCCCCCCAATTTGGGGTTCCGGGAATCGGCAACTCCCTTCGGGAATCCAGTGAAGCGGCACTTTCTCAATGAGTAGGACAGGATACCAATACCTGCGGTTTTGCTCTGATCGGTATTCCTCCAAATTCCGATGATTCACTCCACCGTAGCAGGTTGACCCCATGGCATTCGTTTCCATATCAATAGAGAATACCAATGCCATGGTATGCTATTTTGTTTATTTTCTCGAATCGGAGCGTTCAACCTGGGGTTTGCTGGGAGGGGGAACCCGTCTTGCCAAACTTGGAGAAGGTCAGACTCCCGGATGGTGGGCAGAGTGCGATGCGGTTATGTTCCCCCTTGGTTCTGGGCTTGACGGGAAAGCATGTGAAAGGAAACCTGCATAGGCTAGAATCGCTGCATCCATCGTCAGCAGAACCGATTGCCCCAGAGATTTTCCGATTCCCGGCAGCATCGCTGCGACCAGGTACCCCCCGACACAGATGGAAAGCAAAGTGTTGAGGAAGGCATTGGACTTCAAACCGTCCGCTGCAGACCCGTCTCGATGGCGGCAGGCGAGGCCGAAAAGCATCTCGTTTATGGCATTGCTCTTGAGAAAGAGCTGTTCGGCATCGGGGCCAATGCCGTATCGCGCAGCACCGTAAAGCCCTGCCGGCAGCGCACCGGCGATGATGCCGACAGCATCGTTCAGCGATTGTTCCATGTCGTCTTCGCTGAGCAGACCGTTGACGGAAGACACCGGCAAGCTTTCCCGCGGTCTCTGGGCTGGAGGCTCCAGAGCCAGTGCAAGGCATTCCAAGTTGATCCACACATTTCTCCATGCACCTGGCCCCATGCTGAGGAGTCCACTCCTCTCGCCAAAGCTCAGCAGAAGGTCGGCGTGGCTGGAGGTCATAAGGAATAGGACGCTTCTTCTGACATTCCGGTAAAATGCCCTTCCGTTGCCGATGGCGAGTCGGACTGCCTCGATATTGTCGTCTTCCAGCACCAGGTCGGCGCTCTTCCGAGCCAGATCCGCCCCGGTCCTGCCCATGGCGATGCCCACATCCGCCACTTTCAAAGCAAGGACGTCGTTGAAGCCGTCACCGACCATCACCACGTTGGCACCGGAATCCTGGTAGGCCTGGATGATCTGATGTTTCTGGGTGGGGCTGAGTCGCGCAAATACGTGAGCCTGGGTCACCACACTCCTGAGCCCCGCCGCGCTGAGTACTTGCATGTCATTGGCATCCAGAATCCGCAGCGGATCGTCTCCACTCAGCCGTAGTTGCTCACCTATGTGACGGGCGGTGAGACTCTGATCACCCGTGATAACCACTGTCTTTATGCCCATGCCCTGGAGGGCTTGAATGACCGATGCGGCGCCAGGCCGGACCGGGTCCGTGAGCCCGATGAGCCCCACCCAGACCAGCCTCATGGCATCCCTCTTTTCGTCGACCTTGCGGCGAAGGCGGGTTTCTCGAAATGCGATGCCCAGCACTCGGAGTCCACTGCCCGCCATTTTGAAGTTCTCACCCTCGAGGGCCTGGCGCGCCTCCTCCGTAAGGGGAATGGCCCGGCCATCCTGGAAAACGTGGGTGCACCGCCCCAGCACCTCCAGTGGGCTGCCTTTCATGGCGATCAGTCTCTTGCCGCCCTTGCTCACATGAACTGTCACCATGAAAGGCCATTCCTCCGTTCGAGGGCTCATGTGGACCATCGGGTAATCACTGCGCAGAGCGTTTGGGTCGATGCCCGCCATGGCAGCCAATTGAAGGAGCGATTGTTCCGTGGAGGACCCCTCGATGGACTCAAACCCGTCCTGCGCCACCAGCGTGGCCTCGTTGCACAGGGCGGCGAGTTCCACGAGCCGGAAGATATCAGGATCGTGGGAAGGCAAGCTCCAGTTCTCCATGTCGTCAGACGGGGTTTCGATTTTCACCACCTTGCCGCCGGCCCGCAATTCCTTGGGCATCATTTGATTCATGGTGAGGGTTCCCGTCTTGTCGAAGCACACGATCTGGGTTGAAGCCAGACTGCCGAGTGCTCTCAGGCGCTGGACCAAAACTCGGCTGCGGCGCAAGTCCCCATGCCCCATGGCGAAAGCGCCTACGGCGATGGTGGAGAGCCCAGACGGCACCGAAGCGGCCATGAGGGAAAGACTCTCCTTGATGATCCGCAGCAGGCTATGCCCCCTCAGGAGCGAGAGTACAGCAAAAACACAACAGGCGCTCATCCCAAGCCGGAGCAGATGGGTGGCGATGCCCCGCATGTCCCTGACCATGGACGCCTCGGGAGGGAAAACCTCTCCAAGGAAGTTCTGAAGTTTCCCCAGAACCGTTTCCGCGCCAGTGGCAACCACCACCGCGTAGCCGGTGCCTTCCACCACGAGAGTTCCCCGATAGACCATGTTGGACCGCTCAGTGATGGGGATGTCTCCATCGTCTATGGGTGCCGATGTCTTGTTCACAGGCATGCTCTCCCCGGTCAGGGCAGATTCGTCCACGCTAAGGAGATCGCTGCGGATGAGCCTGGCGTCTGCGGGGATCCTGCACCCGGCCTGGATTTCCAGCACATCCCCCGGAACAATCAGAGCGAAGGGAACCTCTTGGAGTTGCCCATCCCGCAGAACCTGGGTGCGGAGGTTCACGGACTCCCTCACACCGCTGAGAGTCCTTTCCGCCTTCTCCTCCACAAAGGCGCCAATGACAACATTCAGAGCAGCAATGCCCATGACGAGCAGTCCTTCAAGGATTCCGCCCGTGGCGAACGAGAGAAGAGCTGCACCGCCGGTTAATAGAACGGGCAAGGAATTCACCTGACCTGTGACGATCTCGAAAAGGGAGCGAGTGAAGGTGCCCGGAAGGGTGTTGGGGCCTATTTGGGCCAACTTCCGCTGAAATTCCGGCTCACTCAGCCCCAACTCGTAGTTTGTCTCCAGCAGCTTCACCACTCTGCCCGTTTCCATCGCATGCCAGGGGACCCGGGATGCTTCCCCGGAGTCTTTGACGGCGGCAGATAGGGGGGGATTTTGCGACCATGAGTCATCTCTGGGAAAGACTTGGAACGAGGGTTCCTCTGACGTGGCTGCAAAGCAAAGCTCGTCATCTTCCCGGCTCTCCAGAAAGGCAAGCCGGCTTGAGTTGATATGAGCGGCGAGGGTTAGGGGAGTTTGCGGATCAGTGAAAAGGACCAGCACATGGCCGGTCAATGTATTGGCTGAGACCAGCTCCAGCCCAGGTGCCCCCTTGAGCTCCCTTTCCAGATGCATCGCAAGTGAGCGGCATCGGCGCAGACCGGGCACTTCAAAACGGACTCGACCCTTCAATTGGTGGATCACTCTTACCATGGTTCACTCTGCCGCACGCGTGTGGGGTTCACGGCTGTCGGGATTGGAATCCCGACCTACTTATTCACTCTGCCTCACGCGTGTGGGGTTCACTGCAAGTCTATCCAATGAGTAGCCGAGCTACAGGGCTTCATGGAACGGAGCGGTGAGGTACGGTATAGTCATAGAAAAGGGCGATTGAAACGAGTTTCCATTCTGAAGCCAAGGCGAGGACAGGCAGGCATCCCCGCATCAGGAAGAGGATTCAATCGCCAATTCATGCTAATAAAAGAAATGGACTCATGTCAACTCCCATCCGGTCATGGACTGAATAGGCAGTTCGGCGCGCTGCGATAGAACTCGACACCCTGGAGAACAACCAGTGTACAAGGCAGGCGCAAATGTACAGCACCGTTCTCTCCGGAATCATCGATGCCCGCGGCAACATCATCAGCAAGAATATGAATGTCCTGCTCAAGAACCTCGCCATCATCAACGTCATTTCCCTCCCGCTCCATCTCCTCGCGAGCATCGGGGGCATGCCGGAGTAGGCTTGATGACACAGAGCATTGATTGGAGGATTTCTTATTCTCCATTCTCTTTAGCGATCATTTTGATCGGGTGGCTGACCTGGTTCCTGCTCATAAGATACATTGACAGCAGCCAGAAAACTCAGACGACAAGATACGAACTTCCAAATCGTTCCAGTGGCCCTGTAAACCGCCTCCCAGTAACGAATGGAGCCGGCAAACAAGGGGCAGCTCCCATTGAGGCCAGTCGTTCGGTCGGGAAGGGGATCGAACCGCGCAAATGGTTCAGGCTGCGTAAGCGCCCTCTATTCAGAGCGTGAACCGCCGTCACAACGAGGGCAGCAGGTTGCCCGCGCCGCCAGTAGTACCTGGAATCGTATAAGAGGATCCTTGACTTTTTCATCCGTCAGAATTTAATTTTTAGAAAAATGTGGATTAAAAGGTTCCCCAACCAGGCACCCCTTCCGATTGGAGCTTCCCGGGGCGGGCTACTCGAAAGCAATCTAAATTGCCTTAGAGTTACTCTGAAGGGAATATGGTCTAAGCCATAGCTTTTGCAAACCATAAAGGAGGCGTGGGTAAAACCACATCCGCCGTGAAAATCGCATCCTGTTTCGCCGAAACGGGGAAAGAGGACCTCACGGTCGATCTGCATCTCCAGGGAAGCGCGAGCCTGCACTTCGGAGTTCATGACAGCGGTGAGGCATTCCTGCACGCCATCGAAAAAGCTGTGGGCCTCCCGGTTGTTCGAACTCCTGTGGGACGAGTGGACTTGGTACCCTCGGAACCCGCGCTCGCTGATGCCGTGCAAAGGTTCAGCGGCACTCTTGGAATGGAGTTGCTGGGACGATGCCTGGCAAGGACCTTCGGCGACTGGAAAATCGCCGTCATCGAGTGGGAAAGCAGTCCGATTTCACCCGATACCTGGACGAAGCTCGGTCAACTGG
>JAAYUJ010000322.1 GCA_012517775.1 Deltaproteobacteria bacterium | reverse complement strand
GTTCTGGTAGAAGTCGGGCTCGATTTTCAGCCGGTTGGACCGCGAGCGCACATAACTCAGGGCTGCCTGAGCCGATTCCTGCATTACTTCGCCAAGCTTCCCCGTGATGGTGATCTTTCCCTTGCCGGGCATGGTCACCGTCTCGATTCCGAGGATGTCGCCCCCCACCTCCGTCCATGCAAGTCCCACGGCAAGACCGATCTCATCTTTCTCTTCTGCACGACCGTACCTGAACTTCGGGATCCCAAGGTAGTCCTGAATGATTTCCTCCGTCAACTCGACTCTGGTTTCACATCCCTTTCGAACGACTTCCTTGGCAACCTTGCGACATAGCGAAGCAATTTCTCTTTCCAGGTTCCTGACACCGGCCTCCTTGGTATAGTGACGAATGATATAGAGCAGTATGTCCTCCGAAAAGATGATGTTTTCGAGGGTCAGGCCGTTTGCCTTGCACTGTTTGGCCACAAGGAAGTTCGCACCGATCTTCTGTTTCTCAAACTCCGTATATCCGACAAGCTGAATAATCTCCATCCGGTCGCGCAGGGGCGGGGGAATGGAATGGAGATTGTTGGCAGTCGTGATGAAAAAGACTTCCGACAGATCATAATCCAGGTCCAGGTAGTGGTCGTTAAAGGCGTAATTCTGCTCCGGATCCAGAACCTCGAGCAATGCAGCGGAGGGATCCCCTCGAAAATCCATGCTCATCTTGTCTATCTCATCCAGACAGAATACCGGGTTGTTGCTCTTGACCTTTCGAAGAGACTGGATGATTTTCCCGGGCAAGGCACCAATGTAGGTGCGTCGATGACCGCGAATCTCGGCTTCATCGCGGACTCCGCCCAGGGAGAGGCGAATGAAATTGCGATTCATGGATCTCGCGATGGACCGGGCAAGAGATGTCTTGCCAACGCCGGGGGGGCCGACAAAGCAGAGGATGGGACCCTTGATTTTCTTCACCAGTGCCTGGACCGCCAGGTATTCCAGAATCCTTTCCTTTGGCTTTTCCAGGCCGTAGTGGTCCTCGTCCAGGATACGGGCGGCCTCGTCAATGTCAATCTTGTCCTTGGTCTTGTCAAACCAGGGAAGGGAAAGGATCCAGTCGATGTAATTCCTGACGACCGTTGCTTCTGCACTCATGGGTGACATGAGCTTGAGCTTCTTGAATTCCCCGCGGACCTTGGCTGCGGCTTCGTGGCTCAACTTCTTGCGTTTGATGCGCTTATCAAGTTCTTCCAACTCCGACTTGAAGTCGTCCTTTTCCCCCATTTCCTTCTGAATCGCGCGCATCTGCTCCGTGAGATAGTACTCACGCTGCGTCTTTTCCATTTGTTTCTTGACCCGGCCCTTAATACGCTCTTCTGTCTGGATGATCTCAAGTTCGGCGCGAATCTGGCCATAAAGCTTTTCCAGGCGATGGGATACGGGCAGGATCTCGAGGAGTTTCTGTTTCAGGTCGAGCTTGAAGGGCATGTAGGAAGCGATGGTATCAGCCAGGCGGGATGGCTGCTCCACGGCAGCCACGGCATCGAGTATTTCCTGGGTGATCTTCTTGTTGTGTTTGGCATAGTTTTCGAAAGCTGACCGCACATTTCTGCGCAGAGCCTCCAGTTCGACCACATCCCCCTGCTGTTCCTCCAGTTGTTCGAGTTGCACGTAGAAGAAATCGGGATGAGGGATGAAGTGATCGACACGCGCACGGTGCTCACCCTCCACCAATACCTTGACCGTACCGTCGGGAAGCCGCAAAATCTGCAAAATATTCGCAATGGTTCCCACCCGGTAGATGTCCGACTCTCCGGGATTATCCGTCTTGGCCTTGGTCTGGGCCGAGAGGAATATCCGCTTATCCGTGGCCATCGCTCTTTCCAGGGCGTTCACCGATTTGTCCCGCCCCACAAAAAGTGGGATCACCATTGAAGGAAACACCACGATATCCCTCAGGGGGAGCAAGGGGAGTGCAAACGTTGAAGTCGAACCGTGCTGATCGTCTTTATTGCGCGTCAGTTTGAACATACTCTATATCTTTCCCCGATCCTCTAAAAGCGAACTAGGCTGATTCCTGACTCTGGCTGCGATACAGAAGCAAGGGCGAAACCTGCTTGACAAGAACATCCTCGTTGATGATGCATTCCTGAATCTCGGGATGTGAAGGCAGATCATACATGATGTCGAGCATGATGTTCTCCATGATGGAACGTAGCCCTCTTGCTCCCGACTTTCTCCGGATGGCCTCCTTGGCGATAGCTCGCAGGACGCCCTCTGTGAATCGCAACCGAACGTCCTCGAGCTCAAAAAGTTTCTTGTATTGCTTGACCAATGCATTCTTGGGTTCGGTGAGGATCCGAACCAGTTCGTCTTCAGTGAGCTCCCGAAGGGTGGCGATGACAGGCAACCGCCCCACAAATTCAGGGATCATTCCGAATTTGATCAGATCCTCCGGCTGTACCCGACTGAGAACCTCACCGACATTCTTGTCTTCCTTGCTGCGAATCTCTGCACCGAATCCCAGACCCTTCGCACCGATCCGCGAATGTATAATGGTTTCAAGGTAATTGAAAGCACCGCCGACGATGAAAAGAATGTTCGTCGTATCGATTTTGATGAACTCCTGCTGCGGGTGCTTCCTGCCTCCCTTGGGCGGCACATTGGCCACGGTCCCCTCAAGAATCTTCAGAAGGGCCTGCTGAACACCCTCTCCGGAAACATCCCGTGTAATTGAGGGACTGTCGGATTTTTTGGCGATCTTATCGATCTCATCAATGTAGACGATTCCGCGGGAAGCTTTTTCGATATCGTAATCTGCCGCCTGGATCAGACTGACCAGGATATTTTCCACGTCCTCTCCGACATATCCCGCCTCTGTGAGGGTGGTCGCATCCGCAATGGTGAAAGGGACGTTCAGGATACGCGCAAGGGTCTGGGCGAGGAGCGTCTTGCCGGAACCGGTCGGCCCGATCATGAGGATATTGCTCTTTTGGAGCTCCACGTCGTTCTTGTCGAGCTTGAGCTCGATGCGTTTGTAATGGTTGTGCACGGCAACCGAAAGTATCTTCTTCGCGTGCTCCTGACCGATGACATACTGGTCAAGGAAGTGCTTGATTTCCACGGGCTTGGGTATCTGAGTGGCCCGGGCGGCCTCCTCCCTTTCATATTCCTCGGCGATGATGTCGTTACAGAGCTCAACACACTCATCACAGATATAGACAGTCGGTCCGGCAATCAATTTCTTGACCTCGTCCTGACTTTTTCCACAGAAGGAGCATCTCAAGTCACTGCCTCTGTCTTCCCGCTTCTTAGCCATTCACATCCTCCTGAAACTTCGCTTGTCCCGCGCTGCGTGGCGCGTCGAAACCTGCTTATGGAGCCTGCCGTCAGAATAGACGGAATATCACCATGAGCAGTCTTAATGAAAATATTATAACGATGAAGAAGCCTTTTAGCTAGCTCAAATGCGCGTCGAGCTTTCCCGGGCGGCGTCTGGCCGTTTGTATGTCGAAGTGTCTGAAAAGCAGTCTATTTTCCCTCTGCCCCCCCTTGGCTGGAGTGACAGCCGGTTCCTGCAGCGTAAGATGTTCTGAATAGTCTCTTTGTCTCAATTCTTCTTCCCGTCAACCTCTCTCCACAAATCGAAAAGATGGTTGGTTTCCTGAAATGCTTCTTGCCTGAAATCATGCTGAACCTTTCAGCCTTGAGGAAAGGATGGAGGATGGGACTCCCCCATTCGGGCTTGATGGGGTTGACGTTGGAAACATGATGGAATCGATTGATTTCATCGCCGAATTTCTCGGTCCCGTGAGTACTCACCGGACCACATTGGAACAGGGG
>JAAYUJ010000034.1 GCA_012517775.1 Deltaproteobacteria bacterium | reverse complement strand
CGTCAGGACAGTCCTGACACCACCCGCACTGATGTTCACACAGGTGAGGTGAAGCGAACAGCACTCCCGCGTCTGAAATGTGAGCATGTTGATGATCGTATCCAGTTTCGTGTTAATGATCTTCAAACACTCGGACAATTCACTGTCCGCGACTTCGGGAAGTGACTGCAGATCGGCGGCGATTGATTCCGTTGAGGTTCTGGAACGTAGCCCGCCGCGTTCTTCTTCAGGCACAGTGCGCACTTCCATAGGTATCGTTGCGTCTACCCGGGAATATTCGCGCATGTGGACATATTGCCCCTCCTCTTTGCTCATCTCGACTTCCCTCTCCTTCAATTCACATCAAAGGATGAATGTGGCTCATTCACAGACCCCTGCCGTTCGATACGTGCCATTCTCGAGGATTCTGCAGGAAATCCCTCCAAGGTCCCTCTTTCAATGCTGCAACTGCATTCTTCTTACTTGTTCCTCTTCCAGTCAAGAAGATGACATGCAAGTGTGGCATACACCATGTCTTGTCCTCGTTTTTGACATGCGGGAGATATCATGCATATGGCTCTTGACCATCCGTGAAGCTTTCCATGGAGCGAAGGAGAAGCCTGACAGATGTCCTTATCCCCCAGGGGAGTGTCCCCTCACCCTTTCATCCTTTCATGTCAGCATGAACAAGAGCAAAGACCGCGCCAAAGTGCTTTATGGCCGCACACAGGCCTTTCACTGCTTCCCTGTCTGTCACGAAGAGGGAAGGGAACCATGAGGGGCGGAAAATGGAAGGCACAAGCACGGTATAACGGTTGCCCTCCTGAGCCGGGCGTCATTGTGGGTTCAAATGGGGAAAGGGGGCGGGTTCAGCCAAGATAGAAGCCAGTTGGATCGATGCTTCTCAGTGTGGTAAGTTCATCCTCGGAAGGTGTTGGCGTCTCCCTGAGATCAGGTGAGATTTTGAGGTCGAAGGAACAATGTGCCCGAATTCTTTCCACTGATTGTCCCGGGAAGTATTCCGCCAGGACCATTTCGCCGGTGGCCATGTCAAATCTGTAGACACCCATGGTGCTCACCACCATGGACGGGCCGCAAATTCTATCGCCGTTCCGTTCTGCGGCACCATTCATTCTCTTGTGGCCGGGAATGGTGACATAGTCCACTCTCTCAACGAATTTTTTCGGATCCTGCGGCATGATGGCAAGAACTCTCTTTCCCGAGGCAGCCATGTCGTTTGCTCCGCCACTGCCGGCGAAATAAGTGAATGTAGTCGCTTCTTCCCAATTGCCAACTCCTGTGGAATTGATATTCCCGAATTTGTCGATTTGCGCCCCTCCGATAAAGGCCACATCCACTTCTCCTCTCTGCAGTGCCGCCATAGTGGAAAGCATGCCGGACGTAGCGTCACCTGTGCAGAAGAGAGCCGGATCGTCCACCGTTATGGCCAGCCCTGGTGGTGCTGTAGCACGAATGGATCCCCCCTCCGTGAGAAGTATCATGTTGGGGGCATGGGTCCTCATGGCGAAAGTCACGGTAATCAAAGGCAACCCGACCCCGGCAAATACCACTTCGCCGTCCTGTATCTCCTTTGCGCAACGAACGACCATAAGTTCATTGAGCTTGTAGTTCCTGTGCATCGGATCTATCCGGAGCTCCTTTTTCAAAAGAGTGTCATGCCTTGATGCGCTCATCCGTGTACTGCGGAACGCCCTTCCACACTGCAGGATCGTGATACCCGTAATCTACGTCCATTTTGGGCTTGAAGCCAAGCTTAGGGCGGAGGCGGTCGAGCCCTTCCCGACCGAATTTCGCGATATATTTTTGAATGTAGGCCGTATGATCCTCACAACCGTAAATCCATTCATCCAAAAAGAAAGGGAGGAGCTCCTCGCTTCGCTCATACTTTCCCTGGTATTGGCAGAATCGTATGTCGACACCATAGTATCCGCGACAGCCAGAAGGGTGAGCACCCCAGGGACAATGGACCACGGCCAGTGTCTTGAAGTACGGAACAACGGTCCGGTCCGGATCACTCCTCACCACCTCAGGATCGACAATCTCCTCTGCTGTGACGACCACCCCTCGTTTTGCCGCCATACAACCAAATTCGTCTGTCACGCCTCGTGTGCCCCAAGCAACAACATTTCCCAACCAGTCCGCCCGCTGCGCATGAATGACAGCGACGTCGGCCCGCCATGCTCGGACAACAGGAATGCTTTCGCCGGTAAAGGGATCCTCGATGACCCTCAGGTCTTCTGTATTGTGCGTGATCATGTCGCTTCCGATATTGCCGCGCACAGGGATGAAAGGTATGCCGAGGTAACCTGCAAGCAGAGCACTGGTGGCTCCAAAGTTTGAAATATCGTTTCGCTTGACCCTCCCCGTCTGAAAAGCCCTTCGGATTGCATAGGGAGCTTTTACATACCAGTTCATTGCCCACGCGAGATGCATCTCATCGACACAACCCGCTCCAACAAGCAAATCAAGTCCCCCCGCATCCGTAGAAGCATTCAGGATCTTGAGTCCCTTCTTTTTCTGCCTGATGATTTCATGGGTAATCGCCATCGGAACCATGATTTGAAACCCGCCGTAGTAGACGGTATCCCCATCGTCAATGAAGCTTGATACCGCTTCTTTCAAGGTCGTGGTCTTTTTCTTGACTGCCGCCATTAGTCACCCCAAAAAACAAACAGGAAGCGCGGCACGAGCAGGCCGCCCCGGAGCTGTTCACCTGAAGACCGACACAACGCCCTCTCAGGCAGTTCGGACTCCATGTCGCGGTTCTGTGGTGGGAGCTTCCTGCCGGCAAGACTATCCATCCAGACTGGAGTGTTTGTCACCGAAGGAGAATCCCCCTCCAACCCCTGTGTGAGAATATGACGCAAATACCTTTTTGAATCCTGGCGGAGAGCGGTCTATCAGTTATCAGGCAGCGGTGGAAAAGTGGAGACGAGTGTCAGCGCGTGAGGAAAATCTGTCGAAAGAGTATCAAAGAGCTCCACGCCTGGAAGTGGTTGCCTGCTGCAATACCACGACGAGGAACCGACAACTCCCTCCCCGTACGTCCTGTTTTTGAAAGCCGGCCTCAGGAGAGGAGGCATCAAAAAAACCAGCGCGAAGATGCCGGTTCAACCGAACGCTGCTGAGGGTCTCAGCGTTATTGCAGGGCACGTTCCATCAGGAAAAAAGGAACCGGGAAAGCTCTACTCCCCCGGCTCCATTGAATCATCCTCAGAGATGACTCATTCCGTCTCTATTGTTCCACGACCTTTCTCTTGAGGAAGAAGCCTTCCGTATCGCATTTCTTCTGCAGGAGGAAGAGGTCATGTTCCGTCGGGATAGCCATCTCTCTGACGTCCGGAGAAATGAGCAGCTCGAAGTCCACCAGTTCCTGTATGGCTTCAGGGCTCTTGCCGGGCAGGTACTCCAGAAGCATCATCCGTCGGGTCTTCTCGTCAAACCCAAAAAGAGCCTGGTTGGTGATGACGCGATAAGGACCGGATCCCATGACACCAGCTTTCAGGCGGTAATCGGGAGAACCGTCCCCAAACCCGATGCTGGTGATAAAATCGACTTTCTTGACAAAACGCCTCTTTTCGAGAGCCATGATGGCGATGGTCTTCTCGCAGTTGGCGGCCATGGCGCCTGCACCGCCGCTTCCCGGAAACCGCACTCTGGGTTTGAGATAGTCCCCGCCTTCATAGGTTGAGCACACGTTGCCGTACATGTCGATCTGGGCACCGCCGATGAATGCGTAGTCGGCATAACCTCGCTGGGTCAACTCGAATACGGCACACAGGCCTTTCGCGAAAACCGCCTTGCGAAAAGCTCTTGTGTCGCCCACGGACAGGGGCATGCCCTGCTCAAGAATGGATGCCAGGGAGCCGGCTTCGAAGATCAGGTTGACATTGGGGGCATGGGTCATCTGGGCGTGCATGGCAGCGATGATGGGAAGACCCGTTCCGACGAAAACTATGGTGTTGTCCTCCAATACACGGGAGCCCGTGAAGGCGATCATTTCAAAGGGATTCACATCTGCCAGGGTTACCATATTACAACCTCCTTATATGCTCATGTGGACGATATGTCTGTTGTCTGATTAGGAAATGATGATCGGCTGCTGCCCGTCTCTCTTCCTCAGCTCGATGAGTTTCTTGTGAGGGACGATCTTGGCGATGAAGTCATCCCATGTGTCGCAGCCAAAGAAATATTCGTCGTAGTATGCCTTGAGCTTGTCCTTGTTGCCGGTCTTCCTGAACTCATCACACATGCTGCGGAAATAGAGGAAATGCTCCATGTCAAACCAGTACATGCCGTATACGGCACCAGGCCATGATCCAAACTGCTGCTCGCAAACCGCGTCAACCACCGGATAGGGTATCTCGGTCAGGTTGGGATAGCGGCGGATGGCCATGTTGTCGATAATGGTTTCCGTGCTCATGATGGTGTGAGCAGCAGCCTGGGCGATCTCGGGGCAGGTACATAGGGCACCGAAGATGCGGGCATTTCCGTACATGTCGCACATGGGAACATGGATAATCCCGACATCCGGATGACAGGCGGGAACCAGGTATGTATTGTCCCCGCTGAATGGGCATTGGATCATAGCGCCTCGGTTGACCAACTCCATGTCGGACCCGCCATGGTCGCGAACGGGGATGAAGGGGATACCCATGGCCCCGGCCTTGAAGCGGACCGACATGCCGTAGTTGGTGTAGTCATCGATTTCGATCATCTGGTTGCCTGCCAGGTAGCGAAGCAGAGGTGCGATTCCGATGACCTCATAACCCCACCAGGCGAGCTCTACGCGCTTGATGGAGACGTGATCGGGATTCACGATCATCATTCCCGCAAGCCACTCGCAGCAGATTGAACTGGACTGCAGAGACAGGGTGAGATCCTTGGCCCCCTTTTTCACTATATTCCACAAGATCGCAGTGGGCACACGGGTGTTGACGAATCCGCCGATACCGAGGTTGATGCCGTCTTTGACGTACATGTTAACGGCTTGCTCGATGGGCATCCTCTTGTCCGTGAGGCCTTTTTTCTTAGCTACTGCCGCCTTACGTGCCTCTCTCGGAGTAGGGCCCCAGTACTCGAAATTCTGCTTTCGCAACTTTTGCTTATCAAGGACTTCTTTCGAAACCTGAGTTACATCGACGATCTTTGAATTAACTCCTGTCTCCATCAGCTACCTCCTCCACATTGATGTTACACCATGGTTCAACACGACCACTCGTCGCCTCGAGACCCAACGGAAAAGCGACGCCACTTCAACAACCTTACACAAAATCCCTGAAACCGCTCCTACCTGGAAAAACTGTAGAACTCACCCCCATGTCGACAGATTGATTTGTGAAAAGCTGCACAGGAAATGAGCCCGTCCACTGTAAAGGCGAAGACCAGCAATCGAAAGCGAGACAGGGCCATACTCCTGCCTGCTCTTGCGAGGCAACCGGAAATTGAATAGTCATTAGGAATTAGGACAGCTATGCTCATACATCAAAACAGGCGGCCTTGTCAAATCATTTCGTTTTGAGCTAGACTCCTGAGGTGAATAAAGGGGAGACCGCAGGTGTCCTCCTGGTGATCGGCCGATTCAGAAACAGCCGCAATGATTATGTGTTTCTGAAGTTCGATTTTTCACACCCTTTTCCACGACGGAGCCGGCGACATGGCTGACCAGAAAAGCGACCGCGAACCCTCGTTTCAGAACAGCACTGGACTGAGCATTCGGTGCCACAGGTGCGGACAGGAACTCCCTCTTCTCCATCCTCACATCATGGTGGAACGGTATGACGACGACGAGAACATGATCTGTGAACGATGCTATGCCAAGTACTACTCAGAAAAGAAATAGACTCTCGATCAGAGCTGACGCCATATGACCTCCCGGGGAGGGTTGGCAATGTCGCGTTTCCCCACCTCCCCTGACTGATCGAGTGAATTGCCATGGGGCAATTGATTTGCGATATTGACTTTCACTTATTATTCACCTATTCTATCCGGTAAGACACTGCAAATGGAGCCGTTATCGGCTTCCGCAGGAAACAAACGAATAGAAACGAGGCAACATTATACGAGGGGAATCCCATGGGACTGCCATCCGCCCAGGAAAGAGACTGTCGCTCTGTGCACATTTGTTTGAGTCATAAACGATATCCCCCTCCCTGCGAAGAGGTTCGCCATCTTCCGGAATTCCCCTCTCAACAAGTAGTATCCAGTCACATGGAAGAACTCCGAGAACAAAGCTGCTTCCAAAGCTCCTGCAAAGGCGGAAGACGACATCTCCATCTCTTGCCCCTGCTTACAGGCGGAACAATCATCCCTTTCCGTGGCACGGTTGCGGCGGGAAGCCCCATCGAACCCGTCGAAGTGCCGGAATCCATAGAAATACCGGCAAGTTTTTTG
>JAAYUJ010000321.1 GCA_012517775.1 Deltaproteobacteria bacterium | reverse complement strand
TACGACGACCCGATCCTTGCAGGGCCGGGGGACATTCCCCTGGGAAACGACTCCTTCGCGGAAAGCTGGAACACGTACACCCTGAGAGAGGAAGACCTGGATTGTTGCAGTGGCTGCCTCGACGAAGAGACGCTGCGAGGGGTGCTTGACGGCACAATGGTGGACTGGCCCGCTCCCCATCCGGGGACACATCTGGAGGCGTTTCGCAGGCTGGAAGTCGAAGTGGCCGCTTTCTTCGCCCTCCAGGCTATGGAAGGGCTCATGGAGCGCCGGGATACCGGCCCTCTGGAGCAGGTCCGAACCCTTTTTCCCGATGGGGAATCCCTGAAGAAGGCGCTATCCAAGTCGTACCCCCAAGTCGTGTGGCCGGACCCGCTTGCGGATGTGCCGGAAATGCTCGCCCGCGCCCGCTTTCCCGAATCGGAACTCCCCCTGGCCGCAGCGGAGGTGAGTGAGTGTATCCCGGCCAACATTGCCGTGGTCCGGGCCGATACTCTCCAATTCTCACCCACGCTTTGCGAGCTGCGGACCGTGACTTCCAGGGAAGATGGAACAATCGCCGGTGGCAGGGTCCTCACCTCACTGCCCTTTCGCGTCGAGATCTACGGTCAGTGGCAGGCAGCGGGCCGACCAGCCCGAAGCTGCGACGAGTCCTTTATCGATCCCGAGACCGGCTTCTTCCGGCTCTTCTTCAGGGACCTGTCGGAATCAGACTGGAGGTCAGGAAAGCTTTTCCTCCTCCTGATCGGTTCATGAACTCATGAAGTGGTCCTTGTCGGAACTTGCGGTATGGGCATTGAGGGGACACCTGGGCGATCGCCTCCTGGACATGCTTTCCCCCCTGAGCTTCGAGCCACCCGGTGCGGAAGAGGAATTCAACCGGTCGTGGCAAACCATCGAGGGGCTCCTCGAACCAGGCGGGGCTCACATCCTCCAGAGCGGTGTGACCGCAGGGGCTTTGGCCAGGCGGGAATCGCTCCCCGAATGGTTCATTCCTCTCCTGGAGCGGCGGGTGTCTCTCGCGGGCCTGGGGCTTCCCTTTTCATGGAGGCAACTGATCCAGGGGCAGTGGAAAGCGTTTCCCCTCGCCCTCGTGGCCAGGGACCGGGCGCAACTCTTCTGGGCGATGATGGGGATGCTCGAAGGGTCCGGAGTTTCCGTCCACTGGCCTCGTTGGTGGGATGAGGTGGCAGACGCCGGGGCCCGGGATGCGGTATCCGTCGCCATGGATGGTCTGGAGAGCCGATTCGGGGCGGGCTTTTTCTTCTGGCCCCTGCTTCCGGCGGTTCATACCCCATTGGTCTTTGGTCCCTCACTCGCTCTGCCGATCTATCTCGCAGGTTGGTCTCTGACCCGAAAGAGCTCGGGCAGTGGGATTCTCTGCACCGGTGCAATTACGCCTCACCTTTCCATATTCCCTGTCGGGCACTTACGTGAAAAGGCCCGGCTTGCCCGGGAGAATGGTTTTTCAGCCATTCTCTGGCCGAGAAGCAAGGAAAGGGTCACTTTCCAGGAAGAAGGGGTGGAGATCCTGGAAGCGGAAAACCTGGATCACGCCTGCTTTCTCTGGGAACGCTACAGTCCCGGGTCAGGAAAGGATATCGATCACCAGTTCCATTGTCTCTCAGACGCCAGACGCCTGGCGGCAAATGTTCATCTTCTCGACAAGGGCGTGATCTGCTGGGAGGGGTTCGATGGGCTTTACCGTCTCACCCTGGATGAACTGCTTGCTTCGAGAACCCTCATGGAACAGTTTGTCGGCAATCTGGAGAGTATCATGGATGATCCGGCCGGATCAGGGGAGCAACTGGACCGGCTCATGGCACCCATCGACACCGATGTGGTTCGAGAAATCGCTGCCTGCCACCCGCCGACGGCCCTCAGGCTGGCTCAGATGCAGCTGACTCTCGCCAATCACAGGGGCCGCATAGTAGAGGGAGGTCTCTGGGTTCGGATCAGTGATGAGATGGCACCCGCTGCATCCCGATACGCGAAGGGACTGCAGTTGAGGGCTGAATATGCGAATCGGGCGTTCATCCATCATCGTCACAATCGGTATGACTTCCGGCCCGATCTCCCGGAACACCTCATGGAAACCCTGATGGACCTGGAAGGCTACCACGATATCAAGCTCCGGTCCTGTCCCGGATGTGTTACCCCGGAACTGGCGAAGCTTTACGGCACTATCGCCCAGAACTTCGGGTTTTGCGGGCCATCTTATATGGCCGATCTTCGCCGATGGGCCCATATGGCTCAGGATGCATTTGGAAAGGGTATGATAGCCGAGTATGAGGAAGACTGGCGGCGGCAATTCTGTTATGTCCTATACGGACTCATGGATGCGGGGGAATGGCAAGGGGCCCGTGAGATGCTGCCCATATATCTTCGAACGGATCCGAAAGAGATGGGCGAGCAGGACATCGAGGGACTCAATCCATACCGGCACGGGGCCCTCGCACGTTTTGTCGCTGAAACCGGCACGGAGGTGTCTCTCTATGAGGCGTGGATGTGTGAGCACTTGGAGGATCGGCCCTGCAGGCATCCCTGGCAGCTTTGGCTGCTGAATGCAGGTATTTACCTTAGAGACCCTCGGAAACGGGAACTCGCATTGAAGCGGTCGGTGTTCTACTGCCTCGAGATGGGCCCCACAGCCCAGGCCATGGGGCTGATGCCCCTTGCCTTCCTGTGGCGTGAAAAGCTTCAGCCGTTGGACTGGATAGCGGACTGGACAAGGACGATTCTGGAGGCAATCAAGAGGGAGTACGGGAAAGAGCCCCACTTTCAGCAGTTGATCCATTGTCCGTCCTGGGAAGAAGCCCTCAGCAAGGTGTTGCGGAACAGAAACAGGCTTTTCCCCTTCACTTACCGATGAGTGGAGAGACCCCGTTGAGGACTTCCGACGGATCGAAGGAGTGTGGTGATTCACGCCCAGGATGAGGCGCAAGGGGATGTTTGCCCATGAAAATGTGCGCAGGGATGCGTGTAATCCATTCGGCTGGCAAACCAATGAGTTAGAATCCTGAGGCGTACTTTCTCAATGAGTAGGTCGGGATTCCAATCCCGACAGTGTTTGCACCCGGATTTCGGGTATGGAAACCCGACCTGTAAAGCACCCGCGATCGGGACTTATGGAGAATTCATCCTGTCGGATTTTATTGCAACACATCCCCTCAATGAGGCGTTCAAATTGAGTCAGCGGATAGTACCCGGCGACCAGCTAATGTCTTACATGACCATTGGTGCTGGAATCCCACGAGTATTCTTGATGTTGTCGCATCACGCCATATCGGCACAGTCAGCCCACGGATAGATTGACTCTTCCATCGAGAATCAAGCCTGCAATGGAAACAACACTTGATCTATTCAGCTGCATACCTCGGATTCAGCCATGATCAAAGCCGCTGAGATCAGTGTCCGCTCGGTCCTGTCCAAGACCGGTTTGCCTGCGGATTATGTCATTAATCCGTATGTCGGCTGCGAACACGCCTGCGTCTACTGCTACGCGTGTTTCATGAAGAGATTCTCCGGGCATACGGAACCTTGGGGCACGTTTGTGGACGTCAAGATAAACGCAGCAGACATATTACCTGCAAAACCGGTTCGCTATGAGAACAGGAGCATCTATTTCTCCTCCGTGACCGACGCATATCAACCGCTTGAAAAAACGTACGAACTCACGCGGAAGATCCTGCAAAAACTGATTCCATTTCAGCCCAGAATCAGCATCCAGACGAAATCGTCGTTGATTCTGCGCGATCTGGATCTACTGCGCCAATTCTCTTCCTGTGAAATCGGCATTACCATCGTAACGACCGATGAAAAGCTCCGGCGGGAAATCGAGCCACACGCATCCCCCATCAGGGAGCGCATCCTGGCACTGCGAAGGATTCATGATGCGGGGGTGCCGACACATGTTTTCATCGGACCGATTCTACCCTATTTGACAGGCTGGAAGCAGATTATCACCTCGACCAAGGATTGCGTCGATCATTACATGGTCGATCGTCTGAACACAGGCGGTGTGATTTGGTCCAATGTCCGTCGCTGGCTGAGGAACTGTCATCCGGATTTATTGTCCCAATACGACCGAATCTATACATCTGGTGAAAGTTATTGGCGAAAAGTGTCCAACTCGATCCGGGAGTTTTCGGCCTCGGAAGGTATTGATAGCCGGATATTCTTCTGACCTGAATGAGGGATTTCAACCTTGTTCCGAGACGGCTGCGGGAAACGGTTCTGCAGCCTCGGTGAAACGTCTCGTGCGGACAGACCTGGATGCCATGATGAACCCATGGACCATGCTGGTGTAAAACCCAGCATGCTCTTGACAGGAAAGAAGCTGCAGGCAGCACTGGGAGACCGCAGGGAGGAGAGACGCATTGTTCCCGTCAGTGATGCTTCCGTCCGGTGGAATATCGCGAGACCGCCCGGTTCAGGGAACGATCCACTTCATCGAGATTGTCTGATACGGGAGCTATGGCATGTCTCAAGAATTGAAGCCAATTGTCAGCAAAGAAGAGTCCTTCGATAAACTGGAAATTCGAGTCGGGAGGGTCATCCATGTGGAACTGGAGCCTTCCACTCTAAAACCCAGCTACAGGATGGTCATCGATTTCGGTAGGTTCGGCAAGCGGGTCAGCGTCGGGCGGTTTACACAGCATCCCATCGAAGAAGTAAAGGGCCGCCTGATTCTTGCAGTGCTCAATTTTGAACCGAGGACAATCGGGAATACACTGTCCGAAGCTCTGGTGCTGGGAGTGCAATTCCCGAAGGCAGAAAGCGGCGAAGCCACCTTTGTGTCACCCGCTGCCAGCGCCAAGATCGGTAGCAGACTCTTCTAAAAGTCATTTGATGAAAAAGGGCTGGGCAGGATTTCTGCAGCCATTTCACAGGATGGTTTTGAATACTCTCATTGTCAGTAATCTCTCTGACTCCCATGGCTTTCAGCCTGTGTGGAATCAAACGAATACTTTTGACTCTTTGGATGGATTGCTTCGACATCTGCGTGCCTGTCTTTCCGGCATTTCAACTGATTGACCTCACCTGCCCGGGGAAGATCCCCGCGGGATCTTCCATGCATCTTTCGGCTGATATCAATAGTAGAACCGGCAAACTCGATCCAAGGATCGATTCCTGATTGTTTTTCTCTATCCCTCTTTTCTGCAAAAATCGAAAAATTGGATTTTACTCATCGCCTTTTTCTTCATATGAAAATATGAAATGCTTTGAGATGATTCGTTATTCGAGATGGCACGAGCAGTCCCCTGCGTTGGAGGTCTCAAATGGAAGGACCGTAAGTAACGGGAAATGATTTCGCGCTTTTCAGAATAACCGTTCCCCATTGCCCCTCAGATGTTGTGGGTTTTTGGCCGAAGAGGCGCATCATGATTGTTCGTATTCACCGGGATGCTATTTTTCAGAAGCAATTGAAGAACCTTCGCCAAGTGGGCGGGCTGGCAGCCCTTGCCGCCGATCATGCAGAATCGATTATTCAAGGAATCACGTTCCAGGGCATTCGCAGACTCAGTGAAGCCGGCCGGCTCACAAGGCACGGAGAGGCCCGTCTGAAGAACTGCATCAAGTATGATCTCGTCGGTGCTTATCGGTTGCTTGCCTTCAGAGAGGGGGAAGATCTGGTCTTTTCATTCATCGGGACACACGACGAATGCAGCCGGTGGATCAAGAACAACTCCACCAACTCCAGCGTTCGACCCCTTGTGGAAAAACGTCGAAATGAGACTTGTCCGGTTCTTGCGTTTCAGGATGAAGTTGAGTCGGACAGTGCCTTGGAAGAGGAGGCCGATGCCGAAGATGATTACCTGGACCGACTGACGGCGATCCTTGACGAGAAGGATCTGCGAAAGATATTCCGTGGCCTCTGTGGAACCTGATTCCATTGAGGGCAAACGCCTAAGTGAAGGGGGGTGCCCCTGGCCCAGGATCCGTACCTGGCGGAAACGCCCTCATTCGATTTCGATGACGTCCCCGGCGCACGGTCTTCGGCTGCCGAAGGCCCTGTGAAAGGCACAGAGGGCATTCAGGTCCGTGCAGTGCATGGGCAGCAGGTGCTCCACCCTGTTTCGATGAAAGTAGGTGATGGTTTCATGCAATTGGGCGGTGTCGCCCAGGAGATGGAAGCCTCCCATGACCATGTGCACCCTGTCGCATTGAGTGACCTCCCTGGCGTATTCCACGATGTTGCAAACGCCGGCATGAGAGCATCCTGTCAGAACGACTGCTCCCTTATCCGTTCTGATGGCAATGGCGGAATCATCCATGATGAAATCTTCAATTTTTCTGTTGCCCACCAGATAGTGAAACCTTGTTTCCCGGCTTTCATGCCCGGTGATCCGCGGAATCCCCCCCAGAAACCATACATCTTCAGCCAGCAGATAAGGCTTATCTGAAACGATAACATCGAAAAACTCTCCCATCGCAATGCGATCAAAGGGAAGGCCGTTGTATTCCCCGGTGGGTCGGCACCGGTATACGAACGCATCGGGATGAACAAGAATCGAAGGACGGAGGGACATCTCGGCGAGATGCTTCAATCCATTGGAATGGTCCCAGTGCCCGTGGCTCAGGACTACCTGCCTCACATCGCCAATGGCGATGTCCAGGAGAGAGGCGTTGTGCAAGAACACATCGGTTGCGCCCACATCCAAGAGAATTCTGGTGGCGTCACCCACTTCGATGAACAATGAGAGGCCATGTTCCCCGAGAAAGACCCTGTCCATGAAGCCCATCTTCGCCTGATCATCGCAAAGGACTGAAATCCTGATACGCTCATTCACCGTCAACCTCCTCCCAACCGGGGACCGTGACCCGGCGATGGATCAAGTAAGTATCCGACTCAAAAACTCCCTCGTTCTCGGGTTCTCAGCAGATGCGAAAAATGAGGCGGTAGCCTTTTTCTCGATGAAGCGTCCTGCATCCATGAAGATGACTTCATCCGCGACCTCCCTGGCGAACCCCATCTCATGGGAAACCACAACCATGGTCATCCCGCTCCGGGCAAGGTCCACCATCACATCCAGGACTTCTTTGATCATCTCCGGGTCCAGGGCTGACGTGGGTTCGTCAAAGAGCATGGCTTTGGGCTCCATGGCAAGGCTTCGGGCAATGGCCACCCGCTGCTGTTGACCGCCGGAGAGCTCACCGGGATAGACGGCGGCTTTGTCCGGTATGCCGACACGGTTGAGGAGCTCCATCGCCTTGGTCTCCGCCTCCTGCCTCGTTTTTTTCCTCACTTTTCGCGGCGCCAGGGTGATGTTGTCGAGGACCGTCATGTGCGGGTAGAGCTCGAAATGCTGGAATACCATGCCGATTTCCGCTCTCAGCGCATGCAGGTCCGTTGAAGGACTCGAAACGGAGATCCCGTCCACGAGGATTTCTCCCTCCTGAAACCGCTCCAGCCCGTTGATACATCGGAGCAGAGAGCTTTTGCCCGATCCGCTCGGCCCGCATATGACGACGGTCTGCCCTCTCCTGATTTCAGCGGAAACATTGTCGACCACTTTCCGCCCGTCTCGATACCATAAGCTCACCTGGCGGATCTGTATCATGCCGGGGCTGCTCCACGACGTTGTTCAAGCCTGCGGGCCAAAATGGAGCCCATCGAACAGAGAACCAAGTACACGAGACCTGCAAAGCAATAAAGCTCGACGGAGCGCACTTCCCTGGTGTCAACAAGATTCACTCTTCGGAGAAACTCCCTCAAACCGATGACGTAGGCAAGAGACGTGTCCTGGAAGATGACCACCGCCTGTGTGGTGAGGGCGGGCACCATGTTCCTGAGTGCCTGGGGTATCACCACGTGCAACTGGACCTGAGAATACCGCAGTCCACAGGCATAGGCTGCCATAGTCTGCCCCCTGGAAACCGATTGGAGTCCACCGCGGACAATTTCGGCGAAGTAAGCGGCTTCAAAGCAGATAAAAGCGACTACGGTCGATGGAAAGGCGCCGAGAGGCCTTCCCACGAGAATGGGTACAAGGAAATAGAACCAGAAAATGACCAGAATGAGCGGCTGGCTTCGAAAGAAATGGACATAGGCGGTTGAGGGATAGTAGATCCATGAGACAGAGGAAACGCGGCAAAGGCCCAGAAGGATTCCGAGGAGCAAGCCCCCACCAATCGCGAGGGCGGCGAGCTGAAAGGTGAGTACGAGGCCGCCCGCCATAAATCCCAGATTGCGGGCGATGACGTTCCAATCCATCAATTATACCCTCGGCGTATGAGGCCGGGGATGCGCATCCGCTTCTCAATCCGGCTCATGGTGAGGATCACGGCGCCGCTGGTTGCCAGGTAGACGCAACTTGCCGCAGTGGTGGTCTCCAGGCCGTGAAATGTGAATGAATCAACGTATGCGGCCGTGCCTGTCGTCTCGAGGACCCCGATGGTCATGGCAAGAGCGGAGTTCTTGAAGCAGGTGAGAAACTCCGTGGTGAGGAGAGGCCAGGAAATGCGGAGGGCATAGGGAAGAACAACATGGCGGTATGTTTGCCCCCCGGAAAGGCCGGTGGAATGGGCTGCACGGTATTGGCCGCGGGGAACCGCCAGAAGCCCGGATCGAATTGCCTCCGACACCCTGGCGGCTGTGTAGGTGCCCAGTGCGATGACGGCCACCAGATAACCCAGGTCTTTCACATTCCCATACAGCCAGAGTTCCAGTTCCCTGGGAAGCAATGAAGGTGCGGCGAAATACCAGAAGAAAAGCTGGACCAGCAGGGGAATATTTCGAAACAACTCCACGTACGCGCCGCCCAGGAATCGAGCTGCCCGTAATGGCGTCATGCGGCACAGGCATACGGTCAAACCCAGGAGAATGGCAATCATCCAGGAGAAAAGGGATAGATGAACCGTGGTCCAGATCCCCTGGATGAACATTCCACCATAGGGATAACGCCAGAGAACGCTCCACTCAAAATCGTAATGCAGCATGGATCCGCATGGCTAATCCGGGAAGCTCAACACTTTCAGCATTACACGGTATTCTTCGGGCATGGGGAGGATCAGTTGACCGCCCGGTCCGAACCACTTGTTGTATGTTTTCTCGAAGGTCCCGTCCTTGAACATCCCGATGAGGGTCGCATTGACGAAATCCCTCCATTTGCTGTCGCCAGGGGGAAGAATGATTCCATACGGCTCATAGGTCAGGAAGCCACCGACGATTTCATAATCATCCGGCTTGGGGGCTTTCGCCCTCATTCCCGCCAACATGGCCTCATCGGTAAAATATGCGTCGACCTTGCCCTGCTGCAACCCGAGGAACCCCTTGGTATGATCTTCAAACAGGACCATTTCGCAGGGTGGATCGATCATTTTGGAATCGATGGCCTTCTGGAGCCCCTTGATGTTGGCGGTGGAGCCGCTGCCGACCCCCACCTTCTTTCCCGCGAGGCCACGGTAGTCCCTTATGGGAGAACCCTTCGCCACGAGCAGCTTTGTGCCGGTGAGGAAATAAGGCAGGGAAAAATCGATGGCTCCTTCCCGCTCCAGAGTGATGGTCGTTGCCCCGATCCCGGCGTCAATAGTTCCGTTGGCCACGAGGGGAATGCGGTTCTTGGGATTCATGGGGGTCCTGGTGTGTTCGATTCTCTTGTTGAATTTGGCCTCCAAGGCTTTGACCAGCTCCGTTCCAAGGTCCATGTCAAAGCCTACCCATTCCCCTTTGTCATTCATATAACCGAATGGGACAGCCCCCTCACGGTAACCGATATTGACTTTACCCGACTTTTCGATCTTTTCCAGAACGCTTTCAGCCCAAAGCGCATTGCTCATGCCAAAAAGAGTAAAGAGCACGGCAACAAGGGAATACGACGTAAAGATTCTCTTTGCAGTCATCTATTCCTCCTCCTCGTCATCCATGGGCACACCCAGGGCCTCCCACTGGGCCTTAGCCTGTGCTTCCGCCGTTTCGATCTCCTCTTCGCTCCAGGGCTCCAGTATCAGACTTTCAGCAACCAACTGCCAGATGTATTTCACCTCGTAGTTGCACTCTTCGGGGTAGAACTTGGGCAGGCGCTTCATTATTTGATCGTGGCAATTGGAACAACCCACGACCACGACGTCCGCCCCGCTCTCTTTGACCTGCCTCACTTTGTGACGCCCATGCCAGGCGGATTCCTGTTCGTAGGGCAACGGCCACATTCCTCCGCCCGCGCCGCAGCAGTAGTTGTTCATCCGGGTGGGTTCCATGTCCACGAACCGGTCTACGCACTGCTCGATGATCCAGCGGGGCTCGTCGAAGTAGCCCCTGCCGAAGCTGCGTTGCAATTCCCTTCCATGTTTACAGGAGTCGT
>JAAYUJ010000320.1 GCA_012517775.1 Deltaproteobacteria bacterium | reverse complement strand
GGCAGTCAACCCCGGTACAAAGCGCGGGGGGCGAAAGAAACCGAAGGGCGTGTGAGATGTTGGGTCTCTTTCTTGCATATCGCTGATTTGAGCTTAATTGCAAAGTCGCCCCGCCTGAGTTATATATGCTGCGTGTTTTTCCTGCCCGGGGCACATGAAAAGTGTCTCGCTGGATCATGGAATCGCATCCCGGTGATAGCTGCCTTGGAGAAAGGAATCAGACAGACCGATGATTGGCACTGTCCTTAAGAAGATATTTGGAAGTCATAACGAACGCGTGCTCAAGCAGATCGCACCTGTTGTGGATGAAATCAACGAATTCGAGTCCCGGATGCGTCGGTTGAGCGACGATCAACTGAGGGGCAAGACGGGTGAATTTCGACAGCGTCTTGAGAACCAGGAACTCCTCGATGATCTCCTTCCGGAGGCGTTTGCCGTCGTTCGAGAGGCTTCCATACGCACTCTGGGGATGCGTCCCTTTGATGTGCAGATGATCGGTGGCATTGTACTCCACCAGGGCAAGATCGCTGAAATGAAGACCGGCGAGGGAAAGACTCTTGTAGCGACGATGCCGGTGTACCTCAACTCACTGACGGGGAGGGGAGTGCATCTGGTTACTGTGAACGATTACCTTGCACGGCGTGACAGTGAATGGATGGGGAAGATCTACCGGTTCCTGGGGCTTTCGGTTGGCTGCATCGTTCACGGTCTGGATGATCGGGAGAGAAAGGAAGCCTACGGTGCCGATGTGACTTACGGGACCAATAACGAGTTCGGTTTCGATTACCTGCGGGACAATATGAAGTTTCGTCTGGAGGATACGGTCCAGAGAGATCTTCATTACGCCATCGTGGATGAGGTGGACAGCATACTGATCGACGAAGCCCGAACACCCCTCATTATCTCGGGTCCTGCCGAAAAATCGACGGAGCTCTATATACGGATCAATCGGATTATCCCTCAGTTGCGAGGAGAGGATCACTTCACCAAGGAAGAGAAGAGCAGGACCGTAGCCCTGACTGAGGAGGGGGTCGCACGGGTTGAAGATCTCCTTGGCGTCGACAACTTATACGATCCTCGGAACATCAATATCCTGCACCATGTGCAACAGGCCCTGAGGGCTCACACCCTTTTCAAGAAGGATGTGGACTACATCGTGAAAAGCGGGCAGGTGATCATTGTCGATGAATTCACCGGCCGACTCATGCCCGGCCGCCGTTACAGCGAGGGACTCCATCAGGCTCTGGAGGCAAAGGAGGGAGTGAAAGTCGAAAATGAGAATCAGACCCTCGCCTCCGTCACTTTTCAAAACTATTTCCGCATGTACGACAAGCTGGCTGGAATGACGGGTACGGCGGAAACGGAAGCGCCGGAGTTTGCCAAAATCTACAAACTGGATGTGGTGGTCATTCCTCCTCACAAAAAGATGATCCGTTTGGATTATCCCGACTGCATCTACAGGACGGAAAAGGAGAAGTTCCGAGCGGTCGCAAGGGAAATCAAGGAACTCCATTCCAAGGGTCGTCCCGTGCTGGTGGGTACGGTGAACATTGAAAAATCGGAAAAACTCAGCGAGCTGCTGAAAAGGCAGGGAGTGCCCCATCAAGTTCTCAATGCCAAGCACCACGAAAAGGAGGCGGAGATCGTGGCCCGCGCGGGCCAGCCCAATGCGGTCACCATTTCCACCAATATGGCGGGCCGTGGAACGGATATTGTTCTCGGTCCCGGTGTGGCCGAGCTGGGTGGGCTTCACATCATTGGCACGGAACGGCACGAGGCCAGGCGAATCGATAACCAGCTTCGAGGCCGTTCAGGGCGCCAGGGAGATCCGGGCTCATCACGATTCTACCTTTCACTTGATGATGATTTGATGCGTATTTTTGCGGCGGATCGGCTTTCAGGTCTCATGCAGCGCATTGGGATGGAAGAGGATGAGCCTATTGAGCATCGCCTCATCAGTCGCGCGATAGAGAACGCCCAGAGCCGTGTTGAAGGGCAGAACTTCAGTATCCGCAAACAGCTTCTGGAGTACGACGATGTCATGAATCAGCAGAGGGAAGTCATCTATCAGCAGCGTCGTGAAGCGTTGCGTGGCGGGGAACTCAAGCCTGTTATCCTCGACATGGTGGAGGATGTCCTCGACGCGATCATTGATGAGACGACCGATGAGAATACCTATGCGGAGGATTGGGATCTTGAGAAGTTGAACAAGGAGATTTGGAAGTCTTTCGGCATAGAGGCGAACCTCACCACAGAGTCCCTTGAGGATGTTCGTCGGGGTGAGCTTCGGGAACAAATGCTCCAACGCATCGTGGATCGATATGATGCAAGGGAGAGTGATTTCGGATCGACCATCATGAGGGATCTCGAGAATTATGTGCTGCTCCAGACGGTGGACAGCCTTTGGAAGGATCATTTGCTGAACATGGATCATTTAAAGGAGGGCATCGGCCTTCGGGGTTATGGACAACAGGACCCCCTGGTCGCCTACAAGCGGGAGGGCCATGGCCTCTTTCAGGAAATGATCGAGCGGATCAAGGAAGAGACGGTGAGGCTGCTCTTCCATGTACAGATCCAACGCGAGGAGGAGGTGCAGCAATTGCGCCGCGAACAGGAGGAGCAATCCATGTTCTACGGGCCAGCCGGCGATGGTTCTCCGGGTCCGGCTGTGAAAAAGGATCGAAAGGTTGGGCGAAATGACCCCTGTCCCTGTGGAAGCGGAAAGAAGTTTAAGAAGTGTTGCGGTAAATAGAAATCCATTTGTCGTTCCCGGTTTTCGAGTTGCGGCGGTATCTTCCGGGATGCGTTACAAGGACCGGCTGGATCTTGCTCTCATCGCGGTGGATCCCGAATTGAACGCGAGGGCTGCCGGGGTCTTTACCACCAATCGCTTTTGTGCGGCACCCGTACTCGTCTGCAGGGAGAACCTGAAATCTGCCAGGACAAAAGCCGTCATAATCAATGCGGGGATTGCCAATGCGTGCACGGGGGAAGAGGGTTATAAGCGTGCCAGGGAAATGGCTCGCATCGCCGCTGATGCTCTGGATTTTTCTCAGAGAGAGATCCTGGTTTGCTCTACAGGTGTCATCGGCTTGCAGGTGGAGTTGGAGCCCATATTGCGTGTGATGCCCGAATTGGTTGAAAACTTGAAGCCGGACGGATGGGGAGATGCGGCCCGTGCCATACTGACAACGGATACCGTTCCGAAACTGGCCAGCACCAAGATCGAGCTCTCGGGAAAGACGGTGACCATCGGTGGGATGGTAAAGGGATCGGGGATGATCGCTCCAAACATGGCAACCCTCATCGGTTTGGTTTGTACCGATGCAGCCATACAGCCTGCGATCCTTGATCACTGGCTCCGGTGGGGAACGGCCCGGTCCTTCAACTGCATCACGGTCGATGGCGACACAAGCACCAACGATTCCCTTGTGGCCATGGCGAGTGGCCGTGCCGGAAATCCCATTATCACGGACATCGGCAGCACCGAGAGCCGGGCATTTGGAGAAGCGCTGCAGGCGGTGCTTCTCGATCTGGCAAAATTGGTGGTGATGGACGGGGAAGGGGCTACAAAGTATATCGAAATCCACGTCACAGGAGCACCTGATCGGGATGCAGCGCGGGCTATCGCACTGACCATCGCCAATTCGCCCTTGGTGAAAACAGCCTTTTTCGGTGAAGACGCCAACTGGGGGAGAATCATTGCAGCAGCAGGGCGTGCCGGCGCCCCCCTCATGCCTGACAAGGCGGCCCTCTTTTTTGACGACCTGTGTGTTTTTCGCAACGGCACACCCGTCGCCGGCACAGAGGTAGAGGCGAGGGCGTCCCAGATTTTCAAGCAGAAGGAAATCCGGGTTCAGTTGGACCTGGGGGCGGGCTCCACCCACTTTACGGCCTATACCTGTGATTTTTCATATGATTATGTGAAGATCAACGCCTCGTATCGATCTTGACCAAACCACCCACGAATCATGGTCTCCGCATCGTGGCGCGTTGTGTTGCATGTCCTGCAGACAAGATATCCATGTAATCTAAATATAATATTTACGCATGTATTCCATGACCATCCTGTGGGTGTTGAAGACCGGGGTGAGGTCGGCGATGGAGCGCTTCATAATGGAAAGCCACTGTCTGGGATTGGCGTAATAGGTGGTGACCATATCGTCGAGATCCTGATAGAGGTCGAAGGCGGCTTCCTCGTCCGACTGATCCTCGTCGTCCCCGATGGCCCAGCCGTTGACCCGGTTCTTGCATCCCTCTCTCCACCACCCATCCAGCACGCTCATGTTGACCCCACCGTTGAAACAGACCTTCATGCCGCTGGTGCCACTTGCTTCCCTTGGGCGGCGGGGAGTGTTGAGCCATACATCCGTTCCCTGTGTCAAGAGGGCCCCGAGCCATATGTTGTAGTTGGGGACAAAGACCAGGCGGACCTGTTTCTCATATTGTTCCGCAGTGTTGACGATTTCCTTGATGAGCTGCTTACCCGGTTGATCCTGGGGGTGTGCCTTTCCTGCGAAGATCAGCTGAATGCGATCGAAGGCCAGGTTAAAGAGGTATTCCAGGTCGGTGAAGATGAGGGTTGCGCGTTTGTATGCGGCAGCTCTTCGCGCAAAACTGATGGTGAGGAGTTCATGGGTGAATCCTGCTCCTGTCACTGAATTGACGTAGCTGATGAGACGCTTCTTGGCTCGGAGTTTTGCCTCTTTGAGGGCTTCGTCAGGGATTTTATCCGCGTCGGCCAGCAGTTGCGGCTGCTGGCGCCAGTCGGGGATATGGGCATCGAAGAGGGCCTTGAACTCAGGTCCGGTCCAGCTCAGGTGATGCACCCCATTCGTCACGTGGCCGATATCGAATCCCGGGAACATCTGTCGTGAGATCTCGCCGTGGAGCTCGCTCACTCCGTTGCTCGCCCGCGACAGGTTCAAAGCCAGCACCGTCGTGTTCAGAACGTCGTTTCCCGCCAGGCTCCTGATGTTCGAGGGAAGGTGACTGCCGAGAATCTTATAGGCCAGGTCGTAGCCGAATTTATCATGTCCAGCCGGGACCGGAGTATGCGTCGTGAAGACGCATTTCTCTCGAACCTTCTCCTCATTTCCGTTGAGATCTTTGAGAAGAGCCAGTGTGAGAAAGACGGCGTGGCCCTCATTCATGTGAAATGTGGTCACGCCGGGTTCCAGTTTCTTGAGAGCAAGGTAACCCCCTATGCCGAGCACGGCTTCCTGGCAGATTCGGGTGTGTTGGTCTCCTCCGTACAGGAATTGGGTGATGAGGCGGTCGGCGGGAGCATTGATGGGAATGTCCGTGTCCAGAAAGTATACGGGCACCTTTCCATTGATGCCGATCTGGTTGTATTTCCATACTCCTATGTGAACGTCATGGTTGTCGATCTTGATGGTGACCTTGAAGGGCAGAGGCTCCATAAACGCGCGAGGATCGAAATAGGGGTAAATCTCTTCCTGCTGCCCCAAAGGGTTGATGGTTTGAATGAAGTACCCGCGCTTATAGAGCAGGGTGACGGCAACCAGTGGAACTTCCAGGTCTGCGGCCGACTTGATGTGGTCCCCCGCCAGAATTCCCAGACCTCCGCTGTAAGTGGGAATGTGCTCGTTCAAACCGATTTCCATGCTGAAATAAGCAACCTTCATCATCTGTTCCCTCGCTGGAGTTTTTTGCCCGCCTGAATCATGCAATGTAATCGCTGTGTATAGCATAATGCAAAAAATGGGCAAAGGTGAATAGTCCTCACAGGAGATCTGTGCTGGAGACGGGGTATTGGTGACTGAAGTGAATGCATGCCCGCTCGTATTGGACTCGCACCGAGAATGTGGTTGACGCCGCGAGAACTCCCTGCTCAGTCTTTC
>JAAYUJ010000319.1 GCA_012517775.1 Deltaproteobacteria bacterium | reverse complement strand
TGCGCTGAATCTTTTCTTACTGGATGCGCCTCATCGTGGATCTTCCGCCCTCTATGAGACCGTCTCTTCTGCATTTCAGGCAATGGATGAAACGGTCAAGGTGATGAGTCGGGGCGGATTGGACATTGCGGGGATCGTCTTCGCCGCCTTGCTTTTCTCTGGTCTCTATCAGATCACCAAGGGGAACTACATGGCCCCTGCCTGGTATACGGCGTTCTGGTATGGAGCGAGCATTTTGATGAAGGCCGGACCAGCGAAGGAGTAATTGGACACTACGAGCGTCTCGCCCATTCATCCATGAAAGCGAGGTGTGACATGGCCGTAAAGAAGGCAAGAAGCCCAGGAAAGAAGGAGGAAGTGATGAGTCCCGAAGAAACGACCACAAAGGGAGCCGGTGAGATGATCAGCAATGCCGGAACTGCCGTGAAAGATGGTGTGATCGGTAGTTTGAAGGGAATTTATGAGATTGAAGCCCAGATCTTCTCTCTGGTGCGCAACACGGTTTCCGATGCCCTCAAGGCAACTGGTACAGTGGCCAATGAGGCCCTCAACGTAACGCGGGATGTCCTCAAGGGGACGATCAAGGCCAGTGAGGAAGTGGGGACGGGGCTGGTACAGAGTGCCAAGAGCGTGGCCAAGGGCCTGATCATGGGCGTCCATGATGTTGGTGGGGATATCCTTTCCGCGGCTAAGCAGGCCATATCGAGTGCCATCAAGGGCGCCGCGGAGGTGGGAGCCGACGTGGGCCAGGTTGCAAAGAATACGGCGGACGGGATACTCGAAGCCGCCAAGGAAATGGGAGCCAATGTGGAAGAGGTGGCGAAGGTCACCTTCACCGGTGCCATTGAAGCGGCCGGCTCCGTGGGGAACAGTGCCGTCAAGACTGTAAGGGACGTCCTGGTGGGAGTGGTGACGGGCGTCAAGGAGGTTGCTGGTGCCGCCTTGCCGAAAGCCGGGGGGTCCGAGTCGCCCCCCCCCGCAGGAGTAAGATTTCAGGGCTGAAAGAACACTGATACGCATCATCCACCATTGACCCGAAGAGAATGGCATGGCTTCATCAAATCCATTCGCCTCTTCTCTAGGGGCACCCTTGCCATTTCCTTCCTATGAAAGGCTGTATCGGTTTCACTCACAGATACTTCGAGACAACTCTTCTGATTGTATTGACAGCATTCCTCAACGTAGAGAGAGATGGATCTCACCCTTGTCAATCAAGCCCGGCCTGCCCCGATTGCCTGCGTCCGGGGGGTGAGGGCTTGGGAGGCTTTGGACTGTTGTGATTCAAATTATCCATTGTGCTGTGAAGGGGCGAGCCAGATACAAAATCCTCGATCTTTACCGCAGCAGGCCCCTGAAAGAGTACCTTGAAAGCCGACTCTCCCTGAACCGGGATGTGATATCGGCCTCCGCAAGCGACCTCACGGGAAATGTCCTTGTTACCTTCAATTCGGGGAATTCCTGCCGCTCCATCGGGGAATTCCTGGCGAACCTTCTCTCGGAATACAAGGAGAGGTGCGAAGCTGCAGGGAATTCGGATGCAAGGCCGGTCTGTTCTGTTTCCATGCCTGAAAGCCTGGACAGCCCGCCCCTGACGAGAGGAGAAACCAACCCGTCATCATTGGGAAGCAGCCTCAAAGCGTGGACCCGCTGGATCGGACAGGAGGAACAGCCGGCTTCCCCCTGGCACATCATGGGAGCCGATGAGGTCCTGTCCGCTCAGAATTCGACCCTGAAGACCGGCTTATCTTCAGAAGCGGCACATGCACACCTGCGAAAGTACGGAATGAATGCCTTGCCGGATTCTGCCGGTCGCTCCGGATTCACCATGCTTATCGGGCAGTTTCAGTCGCTGCCCGTTGCGCTTCTCGGTGCTGCCGCGGCGATTTCCGTGGTCACCGGGGGTATTGCCGATGCCCTCGTGATCCTGGGTGTGGTAGGAATCAACGCGGCGATCGGCTTTGTCACCGAAAGCGAGGCGGAGCGAACCATCACTTCTCTCAAGAACCTCGTCAAGCCCAATGCCCATGTTACCCGGGACGGCGTTACCCGTGAAATCCCCGTGGAGGAAGTTGTCCCGGGTGATCTTGTCGTCCTGCGACCGGGGACCTATGTGCCTGCGGACAGCCGACTGGTCGAGGCCTTCAATTTGAGCGTCGACGAGTCCGCCCTTACCGGTGAGAGTCTGCCTGCGCTCAAGAGCTGCGAGGCACTGATCAAGGAAGACATCCCCCTTGCGGACAGGGTGAACATGGTCTTCATGGGGACCCTTGTCACGGGAGGACAGGGAGTGGCCGTCGTGGTCGCTACCGGGAAGTACACGGAGATGGGGCAGCTCCATATGCTGGTGGGAAAGGCTTCGGCCCCCGAGACTCCCATGGAGAAACAGCTGGAGAGGATGGGCAACCAGTTGGTGCTCATCAGCGGTGCTGTCTGCGGCGTTGTCTTCGTCCTGGGATTTCTCCGGGGATACGGCTTTCTGCAGATGCTCAAGAGTTCCATATCCCTCGCAGTGGCTGCGGTCCCCGAAGGTCTGCCGACTATTGCCACCACAACCCTGGCCCTGGGAATACGGAAAATGCGAGGCCACCAGGTGCTCATCCGCAAGCTCAATGCCGTGGAAACCCTTGGAGCACTGCAAACCATTTGTTTTGACAAGACAGGGACAGTGACCGAGAATCGCATGTCAGTACGAAGAGTATACACGGGCATGCAGCACATCACCGTTCTGGACGCAAGCTTTCGATGCGGGTCCGGGCCGTTGGTCCCTTGCAACATGGAGGATTTGCGACAACTGCTGACAGTGTGTGTGCTTTGCAGTGAGACCCACATCACTCATAAAGACGGGAAGGTAAAGCTGCACGGAACTTCGACGGAGAATGCGCTGGTACACATGACCCTCTCCGCCGGAATGGATGCGGTGGGGGTGCGGCGGGCACATCCATTGCTCCAAACCCGACTCAGGACCGAGGACCGCCAT
>JAAYUJ010000318.1 GCA_012517775.1 Deltaproteobacteria bacterium | reverse complement strand
TTGACTTTTCAACACGTTTACAACACCCGAAAGGAGCACGATGGCTCGAAGAATTGAAGAACTCATCAGAAACCTCGACCTCCGGGAGCATCCTGAAGGGGGGTTCTACAGGCGGACTTACCGATCTCCACATATGCTTCCAGCGCAGTGTCTGCCACAAGGGTTTCATGGACCCCGTCCCCTGGGCTCGGCCATCGTTTACCTCTTGAAAAGCCGTCAGGTGTCTGCTCTTCACAGAATCAAATCGGACGAACTCTGGCATTTCTACGAGGGAAGTCCCCTCACCATTTACATGATCGACGAGGATGGGGCAAAGATCGAGCGGAAACTCGGCGCGGACACGGATCGTCGGGAGTCCTTCCAGGTACTGGTGCCTGCCGGGTGCTGGTTTGGAGCACTGGTGAACCGACCGGATTCTTATTCCCTTGTTGGATGCACCGTATTTCCTGCATTTGACTTCCAGGATTTCGAACTGGGAGACCGTGGGACGCTCATCACCCTTTTTCCACAGCATCGCACCCTGATCGAGCTCTTGACCCACGACCCTACCAGTTAGAGCTCCCGGCCACCCGATCGTCATTCCCGCGAAAGCGCGAGTCGAGAGAGATCGACGCAGTGGGGCAAGAAATGACAGAACATCCCCGGATCCCTTCCCGCCCCCCTGTGGATCGAAGGGGTGGACCTCAAATCGGCAGCATTGCGCCAAGGAGATGTCTATAAGGAATGGAGCAGGAGCAAGCCACCGATGGCGGCGATGGCTACGGCCCCTCCGATGGAGAGAACCGCGTGAAACAGCAGGAAGAGCCTTTGGCTCCGTGCGGAAAGCTTATCTTAATTTGACGCCAATGGGCGAAAGCCGGGATCCATAAAATCGAAGGACTTGATTTCAGACAGGCATATTTGGAGTCATGCAGGAAATAGAGGGACTGATCACCGAAAAGTGAAGGGTTGATTTGAATTGACCACCCAGTCAGCGGTGGAGCCAGTGGACTCATAAGCTAGGTTCATATCACCATGAGAGACCGTTCGCCAAGGTATCGAAGCCTGTCATCAGCTTGTCGAAGGGGAAGAACGCCAATTTTTGCAACAGGCTCCTCAGAGCACTTTCAGTTGCAGGTATAGATCGCCGCGGTTCAGTGAACGGCCGGATACGGGTCTTCCCATGTCCCGCAGTCTCAAAGTTGTTCCCGGTTTCACACCGGGCGGTATCCTCACGGAAACACGTCTGCCATTGCCGAGGTGCGGAACTTCCAGTTCGACGACGGTCCCCCGTCTGGCCTCCGCTGAGGATATGGAGAGGTGGTAGGTCACATCGGAAACCTCCTCCTGGCCCGCACTCTTCCCTTGGTGACCGGCCTGTCCGAATCCCAGAAGACCGCCTATGGCCTTCAAGAGGAGACCGCCCAATTTCTTGCCGGTCTGGACAACTAAGGACAGAGGCCCCTGAAGCAGTCCCCCTGATTGAGGCTGAGTATTCGCATAAGTATTTTCTCTTTGGCTTTCATAACAGCCTCTTCGGCGACACCTGCCCCCTCCACCATACCTGAAAACTTTCACGCGCACCGGGCCGTTCCAAAAAACACTGTTAAAATGGACGGTGCCGCCCCCAAAAAACATGCGATTCATGAAGGTATCGTCAAAACGAAAACCCATCCTCTGGAACTCTCGCTGCATTTCCGAGAAAATATCCTGAGCATGCCGACTTCTGAAGAAATCCCTCAGAATCTCCTCCTGAGAGTATTGGAACCCCCCTGGATGCGGGCCGCCGGATTGCGGCCGGTAGCCAAACCGCCGATACTCGTCATACTGAGCGCGTTTCTGAGTATCACTCAATACGCCGTATGCTTCACTGATCTGTTTGAAGCGCTCTTCGGCGCGAGTGTCCCCTGGATTACGGTCCGGATGCGTCTCCAGCGCAAGTCTTCTGTAAACCTTCTTGATCTCTTCCGGCGAAGCATCCTGAGGTACTCCAAGGATATTGTAGTAGTCTTTGTTGGACATTCTATCTGATTTCTCCTGAAATCTGATTTCTCAATGTGTATTCCCTGGTCTTTGGTGCCGGTACGAAACAGCGATCATGGCGCACGCACACGCGCCCCCAGGTTGAAGCTGAATTGAGTACCTCTCAATTAAGGCCAAGTGACGACAGCTTTGTAGATCGGTTTTCCATAGCCGACACATCAGCACAAAAGCTGTCGGGATCGGGACCTCGACTACTTATTGAAAAGTCACCTGAAGTGACGTCACAGGCTCAACTTTTTTATTATAGAGTCGTCTCTTCACTGCTGCAACACCCTGTACTCCTTTCACAGACACCACAGCGTATGCATTTCTCGCCGGGCCGGCACGGAGAGCTCATCTCGCCATGAAGGGCGCGCTGATATTCATCCCATAGGAAAGTGCGGTTGATTCCATTGTCAATAATCTCCCAGGGAAATACTTCCTCCTGTCCTCTTTCCCGGAGTACCCAGAAATCAGGGTTTACGGGTACATCACGGAAAGCCTGCTGCCACGTGCGTCCCTCCAGAGCTACCTTTTCCAGGAACATCCCGACCCTGCGGTCGCCTCGAGCCAGAAGAGCCTGCACATACGCCCATTTGGGCAAATCAAAATGGACACGCACATTGGAGATTTTGTGCAAACCCCGCTGAATCCACCGGGCCCTTTCTTTCAATAGAGCAACCCCTGCGAATGGCACCCATTGAAATGGGGTAAAGGCCTTCGGAACAAAAGAGTTCACACTGAGAGTGATCGTGCCCAATCGCTTCTTGCCGCGACTGCTTTTCAAAACATGGTGCTTGACACCCTTTGTCATCTCAACAATGGCTTCCAAATCGTCCTGGGTCTCTGTGGGAAGTCCGATCATGAAGTACAGCTTGAGATGGAGAATGCCTCCTTCCGTGATGACTTTTGCTGCCTCGTAGATCTGGGTCTCAGTGATGTTCTTATTGATGACCCGGCGCAAACGTTCCGAACCGGCTTCGGGGGCAATTGCCACAGCCTGATGCCCGCTTGACTGCAGCGAGGCGATGATTGAAGGAGGAATATTATCCGCTCGCAGAGAAGAAAAAGAAATCAAAGCGCCACGCTTCGACAGCGTCTCGCAGATGCTGCTGATTTCAGGGTGGTCCGAGACCGCCGCACTGACCAGACCCATTCGAAGAGCTTTCCGGCCCGATTCTTCCTCCACCTGCAATACAGCATCAGCAGGATGAAATCGCACCGGACGATAAACAAATCCTGCCGCGCAGAATCGGCATCCTCTTCCACAGCCCCTTCCGATTTCCACGAGAACAACATTGCTGAATTCCGTATTCGGGGTTGTGATCAGAGTACGGCACGGATGTGCCCTCAAAAGGTCTGCTCTTCGATAGACCACTCTCTCGGGGATTCCCGAAGCAGGTATCGGTTCGGTGAAGTCTATGGCTCCGTCCGGTTTATATGACACACGGTAGAGTGAGGGTACATAGATACCTGGTATTTCACGAGCCAGGGATTTCAGCAGTTCCCGGCGCCGGGAGCTTTCATTCTTGAAATGCTGCCAGCATTCCCAGAAATCCGGCAACAGAGCTTCTGCTTCCCCGATAAAGAAGAAATCAATAAAAGAGGCCAGAGGTTCAGGGTTGAGGAACACAGCAACGCCCCCGGCTGCCACAAGGGGATGCATTGATGTGCGCCGCTCCGCAAGGGGCGGGATCCCCGCAAGGCTCAACATTTCGAGCACATTGCAGTAATCGTTTTCATAAGCGATGGAGAAGGCGAGGAGGTGGAAATCGTGAACGGCCCGCTGTGATTCCACAGAAATGAGGTTTCCCGGATTCTGCCTGAGCAGGTCCAAGTCTTCGGGCTCCGGGTAGAAGACCCTTTCGCAGACAATGTCTTCGAACAGGTTGAGATCCTCGTATACCGACTGGAAGCCCAGATTGGACATTCCCACCTGGTATCGATTGGGAAAAGCCAAGGCAATGCACAACCGCCCCCCCCAATCCTTGTGGATAGTCCCTTTTTCCTCGGCAAGCCACGCCACCTGGCGCTGCTTCATTTTCCAGAGCATACGAGTCTCGGATTTCGGGGCGAAGAGTCGTCTCCTGAAACACGCGGCGACTCCGGCGGATCATAGGGGTGCAGATATTCCCATCTGGCCGTGGGAGCTTTCAACTCCCGCCCCTCAGACTCCCGGTATGGCCTCAATCCGCCTGACGGCGGATGAAAGTCGGTATACTGAGATCTTCGTCGTCGTGCGAGGCTCCCGTCAGCTTCTGCAGGAGTGTTCGTCTCCTGGTGGGCTCGGGTGGAGGCACATCCTTCGCGGTTCGATGACGAACAACTGTGGGGATCTGAAGGTAGTTGTAATTGAGGTCCGGCACGATGCCGTCCGGTTTGATCCGTTTGGGCCGAATGGGTGTTTCCACTCTCTGGGGCTGATCAACTCTCCCGATCCCCGTAGCGATCACCGTCACCCGCATCTCTTCACCCATATCCGGATCAATTGCCATCCCAAGAATAATGTGGGCGTTTTCGTCCATTTCCTTCTGAATGGCCGATGACGCTTCTTCGAATTCATGCATGCCCAGATCCGGACCCGCGCAGATGTTGATGAGAGCCGCCCTTGCTCCGTGTATGGAGATATCCTCCAGAAGGGGACTGGAAATCGCCTGCTGCGCCGCCTGCAGCGCTCTGTTCTCTCCTTGCCCGATCCCGGTCCCCATAAGAGCCAGTCCCATCTCACCCATTACGGTCTTCACATCGGCAAAGTCCACGTTGATGTATCCGGGATTCGTGATGAGATCCGAGATGCCTTTGACAGCAAAAAGAAGTATATCGTCTGCGCGTTTGAACATTTCCAGGAAGGTTGCACGCCGATCGGCCAGACAGAGAAGTCGATCGTTGGGAATAGTGATCAGAGTGTCCACGACATCGTGCAGGATCTTGAGTCCTTCCTCAGCATTACGCTGTCGCACCTTTCCCTCGAATTCGAACGGCTTGGTCACCACGGCGACAGTCAGGATCCCCATCTCCTTGCATGTCCTGGCCACAATTGGAGCCCCCCCTGTGCCTGTTCCACCGCCGAGACCGGCTGTAATGAATACCATATCGGAACCGTCCACCGATTCCCGAACCCTTTCCATGTCCTCTTCCGTGGCCTTGCTCCCCACCTCGGGGCTGCCACCGGCGCCCAGGCCCCTCGTAAGATTCACCCCCAGCTGGATCTTGATACCGGCAAGGTTTTTCTCCAAGGCCTGGAAATCGGTGTTGGCAGCAATGAACTCAACTCCGTCCAGGCCCGAACTGATCATATTGTTAATGGCATTCCCGCCCCCGCCGCCGATCCCAAAAACCTTTATTCTGGCTCTGTTAAGCATCAGTTTCTCCATGTTTGCACCCATCCCCTCGTAAGGCTCTCTCATGGTTGAAGGTCATTTTATGAAAGTTCCCTGGTTCTTCATACTCATTTGTGCTGAAGCATCCAAAGTTTTTTACCAGAACTCCTTAAACCATCGTTTCATCAATGAAATCAGCTTCTTCAGGAGACTCGGCTCAACCAGAGGCATCCGGGACCCATACTTTTTCCCATACAGCAGCAGGCCCGTGCCCGTTGCATAGATCGGATTCTTGACCACATCGCCGAGGCCTCCAAAATTGTATGGCGCCCCGATGCGGACAGGCATGTCGAAGATCCGCTCCGCCAACTCACGAATTCCCGAGAGGAGAGCAACCCCGCCTGTCAACACAACGCCTCCGTGGAGTGACTCCACATATGCCGACCGGACCAGTTCCCACTCGATGATCTTGAGGATTTCTTCCACGCGCGCCTCTATGATCTGAGTCAAAATGGACTGGGCCAGTTGTCTGGGTTTCTGACCACCCACAGATCCCACCTCGATCACATCCTGGGGATTCACCCATTCAACAAGAGCACAGCCGAATTTCTTCTTGATCTTTTCTGCTTCCTCCATGGAAGTGCGCAACCCGACGGAGATGTCAGATGTGATGTGGTTTCCGCCTAAACCAACCACCGTGGAATAACGAATGGCATGATCGAGAAAAATGGCTATGTCGCTCGTCCCCCCTCCAATGTCCACAAGAGCAACCCCGAGATGTCTTTCATCGGCATCGAGGACCGACTCGCTGGATGCAAGGGATTCGAGTACCACATCCTGCACCTGCAGTCCTGCTCTCTGGCAGCACCGAATGATATTTTGCACCGCACTCACGGCACCCGTTATGATATGTACCTTCGCTTCAAGTCGCACGCCCGCCATTCCGACGGGGTTGTGAATCCCTTCCTGATCATCCACGATGAACTGCTGGGGAAGCACATGAAGAATCTGCCTGTCATAGGGAAGAGCAATCGTCTTGGCGGCGTCGAGAACGCGATCGATGTCCGACTGGGTCACTTCCCGGCTCTTGACTGCGATGACGCCATGGCTGTTCAGACTCTGAACATGTGTGCCGGCAACACCCGCGAATACGGAAGATATCTCGCAGCCGGCCATCAGTTCTGCTTCCCCCACCGCCTTCTTGATGGAATTGACGGTCTGGTCGATGTTGACTACAACACCTCCCCGCATGCCCACAGAAGGATATGTTCCGACGCCAACGATATCGATCCCTTCGGAAGTGACCTCGCCCACCACACAGCATATCTTGGTCGTGCCAAGGTCAAGCCCAACGATCAATTCCTCTCTCTTCGCCATCTCTCCCCCTTCGCGTTCAGCGCGTTGCGCCACTCATGGCTGATGACGCATGGGCCGAAGAATGACGTTCCATTCAGGTCCGCAGCCCGTGTATGACAAATCATGAGAAACCTTCATCACTCAGATCCCCTTGAAGGAGGGAAATTGTCCCTCGACGTAGGCACGATGTCCGTAGTCAAGATCGATCCGTGTTACAGCCCCCAGCCAACGGCGCTCGGTCAGCACCTCGAGTATTCTGTGAAGACGCCTGAACTTCTCCTCCAGATCGTCTGGTCCAAGCTGCACAGATATTGGTTTTTCCCCCATCTGGATTACAAACCCCGTTTCTGGATTCCAGGTAAACCGGGAAATCTCTTTCATGGGAAACCATCCCTTTGAATTCCCCACTGCGGCCAATAACCTCTTCACCGCTTCAAGAGCATCCGGTTGCAGTCCATCACCCACCTCCAACGGTGAATCCGATATTCCCCAAATCACCATCATTTCCGGGTGCTGTTCGGGTGTGGAATGGGCAACGAGTCTACCTTCACAATCCATCACGAGGAAATGCTTGCCGACGGCGACCATTGCCAGAGGCTCACGCTCCTCAACTTCCACGACAAGGCGTCCCGATGTTTCGATCCTCACAAGCACAGACCGGAGCCAGGGCAAAGACTCCAGGCGACGGGTGAGCTGCGAGAGGTTGAGGTTCAACACACTCGTTTCCCTGGTGACTTCCATGGCATTCAGGATTTCTTCCCGCGAGACTCTCTCCAAACCCACAATTTCCACCTCTTCCACACGAAGCCATGGCGCGTCGAGGAGAGCAAAATATGCGTGGGCCAGTACTGCACTCAGGAGGATGATCGACGCTAAGGCAACGAAAGCTCCACAGACAGCCCTGACACGGGATAGAATCTTCTTCCACCTCATGGCCTTGTCCACCCGATATCGATTCCCCTTCCTCTTCATGTGATCACCCTCAAAGGTCCAAATCGATCAACCGGTTTTTTGTAAAGGACTTCCCGCGGAGTGCCGATCCGGGTGACATGCCCCTCCCACACTCAGTGGAACGTCTTACCCTCTCCCAGTACGCGCACCTCCCTCTCCAGCTGGATGCCAAATCGGGAGAATACCACCCCCTCCATATGCTCCATCAAGGCCACCACATCTGCGGCGCGGGCTTTACCCCTGTTGATGATCCAGTTGGCATGCCTCATTGAGACTTCAGCATCCCCAAAGCGAAGTCCTTTCAAACCCGCCTGGTCAATCAACGCTCCCGCCGAAATTCCCGGAGGGTTCTTGAATATGCAGCCGGCAGAAGGAAACCCTATCGGCTGACTCTGCCTTCTCTGCTTCATGGTTTTAGCCATACGCTCTTTAAGGAATGCCCTCTTCGTTGTGCGCAGCTCCAAACATGCACCCAAGACGACTGCATTCTCGGGAAGTCCCATGTTCCGGTATCCGGCAGGCAGCTCATCTCGAAACACCCGGCGCTTTCCACCCGATTCGTCCAACAGGTCCACCCAAACCAGAGCATCAGCGATACTCCCTTCACGGGACCCGGCATTCATCACAACGGCTCCGCCCACCGTCCCCGGAATGCCTACAAGTGCCTCCAATCCCTCCAGCTCCTCACATACGCTGAACCGGAGCAGGGTCGACAGCTTGACGCCTGCTCCCACATGGACCAACCTGATTTGGGCGCCATCGGCACACAGCTTGAGCATTTTCCCCGCAGCTCGGAACACCTGAATAACCAGCACGTGCCAGGGACCGTCAGGGGCGAGAACATTGCTTCCTCCCCCAATGATCACATGCGGGATCCCTTCGCTCCGGACGGCTGCCAGGAGCTCCCGCAGAGCATATTCACCAAGGGGACGGGCCACGCAGGCGACAGGGCCGCCGATTCGAAAGCTGGTGAGGTTGGCCATAGGCTCTCCCCACAGCAATTCCAGATCCGTCATCTCTTTAAGAATCTTTCGGAAAGCTTGCATGGAAGGAAATTCTCCCCTGCCTGCGGAGTAATGGGTGATGGGTGATGAGTGATGAGCCGCTGGCCCCTTTTGCTGCAGGCCATCAACGCTGATCAGACCTGCTGATTGGGTTTGCATGCCATGGTTGACTCACGAAACGGGAGACGGTTGCTTTGCCTCATCCATAAAAGCTGAATGCCTTGATGGCTCAAGCCAATAGGGAACCCGGTCAGGGAAATACTCATAGATCGCGGGCCGCGTTCCCATCTGAAGCAGCCCAATGACCAGAATCCCTGCAACCGTCCCAAGGATTAGCCCCAGTCCAAAGGCGAGCCAAATCATAGGTTCAATCTCCCAGTGAGAGTCTCACAAGATACTCCCAATGCTATTCACACTCCTTCACTCTCCTCAAAAGTGCGGCTCTTCACTCATCCCCCACCACCCATCACTCCCTGGCCATATTGCCCATTGAGTGACGTCTTCAGACGTTTCCCGAATCACTCTTCAACCTTTCAAGCAGACGCTCTCCGACCTGCCATATGTTTCCAGCCCCCAGAGTGATGACCACATCCCCCGCTTTGACAAATCCGGAGAGTTCTTCAAGCATCTCATCCAGAGTGCTACTGTAATGAAGATCGTGATGGCCGTGGGCTCCGATTCTTTCCGCCAGGCATTCTCCCGACACACCGGGGATCGGCTTCTCGCTGGCTGCGTAGATATCCGAGAGGAACAGGGCATCCGATTGATAGAAACACCTCGCGAACTGATCCAGGAGGGCGCGGGTTCTTGAATAGCGATGGGGCTGAAATGCAACGACCCTCCGATGGTGCGGAAAACAGTCGGCAAGCGTCTCCAAAACGGCTCGAATCTCGGTGGGATGATGTCCATAGTCATCGATAACCAGCACCCCATGCTCCTGCCCTTTGACCTGAAATCGCCGCTGCACTCCGGTCATGTCCCGCAGCCCCGCCTGAATACTCGACCATTCCAGCTCCAGCTCATGGCCAACCGCAACGGCGGCCAGGGAATTCAAAACGTTGTGGCGTCCAGGGATGCGTATCTCGATCTCACCGATCTCCTGGCCTCTGTAGTAAGCTCGATACGAGGTGGAAAACCCATCCATCCTGAGATCTCGTGCCTGAAAATCCGCCTGTGACGAGAACCCGTAAGTAACAAAGCGCTTGGTGAGCCTGGGGAGAATGGTCTGTATGTTTTCGTCCTCCAGACAGAGCACGGCCTGCCCATAGAAAGGAATCTTGTTGATGAACTCGAGAAATGTTTCCCGGATATGATCGAGATCCCTGTAATAATCCAGATGCTCCAGGTCAATGTTCGTCACAACGGCGATGGTGGGAGGAAGGAGCAGAAAAGTCCCGTCACTCTCATCCGCCTCGGCCACCATGAAATCTCCGTGCCCAAGCTTTGCATTGGTCCCCCATGCGTTGAGCTTTCCACCGATGACCACTGTGGGATCCAGGCCCCCTCGAGCCAGGACGGTGGAAACCATGGATGTCGTGGTAGTTTTGCCGTGAGCCCCTGCAATGAGAACCGCATACTTGAGGCGCATGAGCTCCCCCAGCATCTCCGCCCGTCTGATAACAGGAACTTTTCCAAGCCCCCGAGCCGCCCGGAGCTCTGGATTTTCCTCCGATATGGCCGAGGAGACCACCACCACGTCAACACCGGCCACATTCTCCGCCGCGTGACCAAGCTGAATTGTGGCACCCAGTTGAGCAAGGCGTCTGGTTATGTCCGTCTCCCTCAAATCAGAGCCACTCACCCGGTATCCCAGGTTCAAGAGGAGCTCTGCGATCCCGCTCATGCCGATGCCGCCGATACCAATGAAATGAATGTGCTGGTAGCGCTTATACATTCTGCGTCACTTGCTTCTCACCACTGCGGGCGATATTCATCAGAATACCGATTGCCATGCAGTCTGCCGTAAAGGCGCTGCCGCCATAAGAGATGAATGGCAGCGGCAGTCCCTTGGTCGGAACGAGCCCGAGTACAACGCTCATGTTGAAAAGAGCCTGCAGGGAAACGAGCATTGTCAGTCCCAGTGCCATGAGAGTCGTGCTCAAATCCGGTGCGATCCGAGAGATCCTCATCCCGGTCCTGAACAGGCAGAAGAAGAGGATGCAAATCACTGCAATTCCGGCAAATCCAAGCTCCTCGCCGATTACCGCCATAATGAAATCCGTGTACGATTCCGGCAGGTAAAAGAGCTTCTGCTGACCAGCCCCAAGGCCTTTCCCCCACAGCCCACCCGATCCGACGGCGATCCATGCCTGAATAAGCTGATAGCCTGAATCCAGCGGGTCGGTCCAGGGATTGAGGAAGGCGGTGACCCTTTCCCAACGGTAGGGCACAAGGTAAACAAACCTGTAAAATCCATAAATCGCCACCGGATACAACAAAAACAGATGGCGCATGGGAACTCCTCCAACCGCCATCATGATCATCGTCAGGCATCCGACCATGAAGGTAGTGCCGAAGTCAGGCTCCTTGATAATAAGGGCACTCAGCACTCCACAAATGATTATATGGGGCAGGAAGCCGACGCTGAATTTCCTGACGTTCTCCTGCTTCCTGCTGAGAGACACACTGAGGTACATGACCCAGATCACCTTGGCATACTCCGCCGGTTGCAGGGAGAAACCTCTGATCTGAAACCAGCGCCTTGCATTGTTGACCTCCACGCCGACTCCCGGGATCAGCACCAGCCCCAGGGCGATGACAACCAAAACAAGCAGCCAGCGGACCTGTTCCGTCAGTCTCTTATAGGGCATCCGACTGAAGACGAGCATGATGATCAGGCCAAGTCCCATGCAGATCAACTGCCGTTTCAAATAATGGGACGCATCACCGAACTTGCGGATGGCCATGATGGAGCTCGCGCTGTAAATCATCACGACACCAAGTCCAACCAGCAGGAACACCTCGATCCAAAGCTGCATCTCAAGCGACAGCATGTTCCAGGACGTGGTCTCCTTCTCCCGGCCGGCAGCTTCAGCCAGGAAGGAGGGTGTGTCGGCGATGGGCCTGCTCATGTGCCGTCCATTTTCTGTTTTCTGGAAATCATCTTCTGAGGGATTCTTCGCACCATGCTACAAGATCCGGAACACACTCTGGTTTCCTCAAAGACGCTACGACTCCTGCAAACCTCTCACGAGAGCTCTGAAGTGCTCCCCGCGTTCAATGTAGCTGCCGTACTGGTCAAACGAAGAACAGGCAGGAGAGAGCAATATGATATCTCCCGTCTCGGCCTTTGTGACAGCGGCATCAAAAGCCGCGTGCATGTCCGGGAAAGACCTGGTAGGGAGGAACCGTTTCAGTTCCCCTTCGATCCTCGATGCAGCCTCACCAAAGACGTACGCCCCCTTGCCCTTCCGTGCCAGGGCCTCACCCAGGGGCTCATAAGATCCCAGTTTGTCTCGCCCTCCCAATAGAACCAACACCGGTCGTTGAAAGCTTTCAAGGGCTTTGACGACCGCTCCGACATTCGTCGCCTTCGAGTCGTTGTAGAAGTCGATTCCATTCCAGTTTCTGAGCCATTCCACTCGATGCGGCAAGCCGGCAAAGGTATCGATCACATTGCCCATCGCCGTGGCGGAGACTCCCATAACCGAGGATGCCAGGCACGCGGCGAGGATGTTTTCTTCGTTGTGTGCCCCATAAAGCTTGGAACGGCTAAGGTCCACCTTGAAAGAGCCCTGCCAGGGTATCTCGATTTCCGCGATCTGACCCCGCAAGCGAGCGTTCAGAGACGTCTCATGGCGACTGTAGAGGAGAGTGTGCCCCCGGAGCTCCGCCGCCCTGCGACGGCAAATGGAATCATCTCCATTGAGGACGCCTGTATTGTCGGCATGTTGTCGTGCAAAAATGGAGAACTTGGAATCCACATACGCCGAGAAGCTTTCATAACGATCCAGATGGTCCTCCGTCACATTGAGGAGGACCGCCACTTCCGGGCGGAAGTGCGAAGCTGTATCCAATTGGAAACTGCTCACCTCCAGCACAAGACAATCCACATCGGGTCCCTGCAGCACCCACCGGCTCAGCGGCGTGCCGATGTTTCCACCCACAAACACGCGCCTGCCTGAGGCCCTGATCATCTCTCCTATGAGAGTGGTCGTCGTTGTCTTGCCGTTGGTGCCGGTAACCGCCACAACGGGTGTACGGACTTGGAGCCATGCCCAGTCAAGCTCGCCGATAATCTCAATGCCGCG
>JAAYUJ010000317.1 GCA_012517775.1 Deltaproteobacteria bacterium | reverse complement strand
GCTCCAGTCCAGAAATATGGCGCCGCGAGTGAAACGATCCTACCCGGCCTTCAAGCCATCCGAATCGCTTCATGCAAGCTACCTGGGGAGTGGCATCGGCGTCAGCGGCGGCGCCCTTTCCGGCCTCATCGCGTTTGATCTGGAGAGTATTCGCACCCTCAGGCAGCAGGCGTCCGATCAACCCATCATTTTGCTGCGGTCCGACACGGTTCCCGACGATATCAGGGAGATTTCCATAGCGGACGGAATCCTCACCGGTAAGGGCGGCGCCACTTCCCATGCAGCCATCGTGGCACACCGGCTGGGCAAGACCTGTGTTGTGGGATTCAGTAAAATGCGGGTATGGGAAATGGAGAAGCGGTGTGTTATCGATGGCACAAGCCTGCAGTCCGGAGACATGATCGGTATCGACGGGCAGAGCGGCGCGATTTACAGGGGCTTCCACGAGACTCAGGAGATAGAGCTTCCCGGCTGATCTCTTTCCCTTGGGATGCTCTCTTCCTCATTCCTGAATGCCGGAATTTCCCGGAATGACAGAAACCATGTTGCTCAATACTTTGCGAGCCGATCACCTCTCGTAAGAAACTTTTTTTGCAGGTGGCTGTTCGCAAAAAGCCTGCAAATTGTCGGCGCATTGATGTATATTCGCGAACAGAAGCTGAATTTCGGTTGAGGAATTGTCGCCATTGGCTTTCGATACGATCATGCCCGGCCTGCGCCATCAACACCTTCACCTTGGGGGGCGTCATGAGTGAACAGGATAAAATGGTACCGATGAAGCTCGGTATCAATGGTCTGGGAAGGATTGCCAAGCTCACCATCTGGCATCACGTGGACAGGAAGTACTTCTCGGAACTCTGTGTGAACATCGGGCGGGAAGTGGGCACCAGCCTTCACGATATCGCCCAGTTTGTCGAGAAGGACTCCACATACGGAGTACTCCACAAGTACCTTCATGGATGCCGTGGCAATCGGGTCATCGAGGAAATTGACGACAAGAAGGGAACCATGCGCATCAATGGTGTCAAGACGACATTCTTGCGTTCGGAGCGCAATCCGGCGAGGATTCCCTGGAGGGACTGCGGTGTCGATCTGGTTGTGGATGCTACTGGAGCGTTTCTGGACCCCACCGTGCCAGCGGATGACGGAAAAGGATCCCTGCGGGGACACATTGCTGCCGGGGCCAAGAAGGTGATCGCTTCGGCTCCTTTCAAAATCAAGGATAAGAGCAAGGAACTGCCTTCCGACGCAATCACCACCGTCATGGGCATAAATGATGAAGACTACGACCCCCAGAAGCACATACTGGTTTCCAACGCATCGTGCACCACGACATGCCTCGCGTATATGGTGAAACCCCTTCTGGACTATTTCGGGGCAAGCCGCATTCTGTCGGCCTCCATGACGACGGTTCATGCGGCCACGAGTTCACAGCAGGTACTCGACAGGGCTCCCAAGGCCAAGGCGACGGACCTGAGGAAGAGCCGCTCAGTGGCGAACAACATCATCCTTACCAGCACGGGAGCCGCCAAGGCACTGGGACTGGTTATCCCGGAGATGAAGCGCATCGGTTTCATCGCCGAATCGGTGAGAGTCCCGGTCACCACGGGATCTCTCATCATTCTGGTCATGATGATTCAGGACGAGAGCATGCGAAATCCCGTGAATCGTGAAAAAATCAACGAAATCTACAGGGAAGCCGTGAATCACTACCCTGAGGGGAACCTCGTTTTTTCAGAGGAGCAGAATGTCTCCTCGGACATCATCGGGACACCCAAGGCGGCAGCGGTCATCGAGGGCTATGAAACCCACACGCGGACGTCTGCCGTGCGAATAGACATGGACCGTCTCTTGAGCGCCTGCGCCTATCTGAATTCCCTCGGCGAGGGACCTGCGGCGTCCTTCGACATCACCCAGTTGAATAAGGTTGGGGGAGAACAGCCCGGAGGTGGTGGGCAGGAGAGGATCCTTGAAGTTCCCGTCACCCAGGCGGTCATCTATGGATGGTATGACAACGAACTGGGAAGCTACACCAATATGCTCGGCGACCGCACCACAAGCATCGCGCGAATGTTCCACTGAGGCGTTTTTTCATTCTATCTTGCCGATTTCTGATTTCTGATGCACACGAGAGGAGAGGACATGGCAATTCGAGTAGCCATCAATGGTTTTGGAAGAATTGGGCGGACGGTCTTCAAGGCAATCCTCGACAGGGGGGCTTCCCTTGATGTGGTTGCATTCAACGATTTGGCTGCTCCCGTGGAGTTGGCTCATCTGTTGAAATACGATTCGGTTCACGGGGTGTGGCCCCATGAAGTGTCGGCGTCCGATGACGAGATCGTCGTGGATGGCAAGGCTTACAAGTGTGTCAAGGTGAGTGATCCGGCCCAGTCCCCATGGCATGAGCTGAAAGTGGATATCGTTCTTGAGGGCAGTGGGCGCTTTGCCGATCGGGATGGCTGCCAGAAGCACATCAATGCGGGGGCGCGCAAAGTCATTTTGACCGCTCCCGGCAAGGGTATGGATGCCACCTTCGTGATAGGCGTCAACGACGGCAACTACGATCCTCTTAACCATCACATCGTCTCCAACGCCTCATGCACAACAAACTGTCTTGCGCCCATCGTTTCCCTCCTCCACGATCACTTTGTGGTGGAGCACGGGTTCATGACGACGATTCACTCCTACACCATGGATCAGCGCCTGCTGGATGCCCTTCACAAGGACAGGCGCAGAATGCGTGCAGCAGCTCTTTCCATGGTGCCAACCACAACCGGAGCGGCAAGGGCTGTGGCGGAAGTCATTCCCGAGTTGAAGGGCAGGATGGATGGTGTCGCCATTCGTGTCCCTACCCCCAATGTGTCGCTGGTGGATCTGGTGTGCCGCCTCGGGAGGGATGTCACCAGAGATGAAGTGAACAAGGTCCTCGAGGATGCGGCCAATGGCCCTCTCCAGGGAATCCTCCAGTTTGTGAAGGAGGAGCTGGTTTCTGTCGACTTCAACCACACAGCCTACTCATCGAGTGTGGATGCAAACCTCACCAATGTCATCGGAGGTAAAATGGTGAAGATCTTCAGCTGGTATGACAACGAGTATGGTTACTCCAACCGGGTGGTGGATCTCGCATTGCTCATGGGCAGGTCCCTGGAATGAAAGACGTGAAGAATCGGTCCGCGGCCTGGGGCAATGACTGGATGTAAGTCGCTCGGACAGGAAGAGACCGGTGAAGGTCACACAGGTGAAGGAGGTTTCAAAAGAAATATGAAAACCTTTGACAGTCTGGATCTCGAGGGAAAGCGTGTGTTCGTTCGCGTGGACTTCAATGTGCCCGTGACGAAAGAAGGGCAGGTTGGGGACGATCTGCGCATTCGTGCCGTCTTGCCCACCATCAGGGGGATAATGGAAAAAGGGGGGAGAGTCGCGCTGGCTTCCCACCTCGGAAGGCCGAAAGGGAAGGTGGCGCCGGAGTTCTCCCTGAAACCCGTTGCGGAGCACCTGTCACACCTCCTCGGCATGGCGGTTCCCCTTGCTCCCGACTGCGTGGGAGACGCGGTGGAAAAGATGGTTGCGACCATGAAAAACGGAGAAGTGCTGATGCTCGAGAACCTCCGTTTTCATGCGGAAGAGGAGAAGAACGACAGGTCCTTTTCCGAGGAACTGGCCAGGCTTGCAGATGCTTACGTCAACGACGCTTTTGCCGTGTCCCATCGAGCCCACGCATCCGTTCACGGCATCACCGAGATTGTAAAATACTGCGCTGCCGGGTATCAGCTGGAAAAGGAAATCAGATACTTCAAACAGGCCATGGAAGAACCCAAACGGCCTTTGGCCATTATTGTCGGTGGCGCCAAGGTCTCGACAAAGATCGGAGTTCTTGAGAACCTCTTTTCCAGGGCGGATTATCTCATCATCGCGGGAGCCATGGCCAACACCTTTCTGAAGACTCAGGGAAAGAGTGTAGGAAGGTCTCTTGTGGAAGACGACCATATCGAAACAGCCGCTCGTCTGCTCAAAACAGCCAATGAGAAGGGTGTCAAGGTTTATCTTCCGGTGGATGCCATGGTGGCCCCGAGTCTCACGGTGTGTGGTGACGTGCAGCAGGTACCCGTGGACCATGTTCCGGCGGATATGCAGATTCTGGATGTTGGCTCCAAAACCGTTGAGCTGTTCAAGTCCGTCCTCCGGTCTTGCGGCACGATTGTCTGGAACGGCCCCCTGGGGGCTTTCGAGACCCCCCCGTTTCATAAGGGAACCTTTGCCATTGCCGAATTCCTTGGGAATCTGAAGGCCCTCACGGTGATAGGAGGAGGAGATTCGGCCGCGGCGGTGAAACTTGCCGGAATGGATGAGAAGGTCAGTTACGTTTCAACGGGCGGAGGCGCATTTCTGGAAATGATGGAAGGAAAAACACTGCCAGGGATTGCAGCACTGGAGGAATGCATCAAACGCGGCTAGTCGCCGTTTTTCCTTTTTCCTTTGAAATGACGAGCAACCGGGTTGTAACTTCTCGATAAGTCCAGGCAACGACAACTTTGCAGGGCGGATTTCTATACCCGACGCGTATGGAGCAAAGGCTGTCGGTATTGGAATCTCCGACTTTGGCTATTGAGAAGATTCGCCTGGTTCAACCGATGGTTCGGCATAGTGAGGATGGTATGGATGAGAGAAAGCCGTTCATAGCGGCCAACTGGAAAATGCACAAGACGCGGGAAGAAGGGGTTCGCTTCGTCGAAGCACTGCAAAGGGAGGTGGGAGTGGTCGAAGACCGTGAGGTGGTCATTGCGCCGCCATTCACCGCTCTCGCGGCAGTCCGGGCGGTTATGAAGAAGCCGGGATTCAAGCTTGCAGCCCAGAACTGCCACTTCGAGGAGAAGGGTGCTTACACGGGGGAAGTCTCCGCCATCATGCTCAAAGATGTCGGTTGTGATTACGTCATCCTCGGTCACTCGGAAAGGCGTCACCTTTTCGGTGAGACAGACGATATGATACGCAGGAAACTGGGTGTGGTTTTCCAGCAGTCTCTTGTGCCCATTCTTTGCGTCGGTGAGGTTCTCGAGGAACGGGAGGCGGGCCGGACGTTTTCCGTGATCCGGGGACAGTTGGAACAAGGAACTGTAAACCTGGCACCCGACCATTTGAAGGAACTGGTCATTGCCTATGAACCGGTCTGGGCCATCGGAACGGGAAAGACGGCTACGCCGGTGCAGGCCCAGGAGGTGCACGCATTTATCCGCGAACACCTTTCCTCCCTGTATGACAAAGTGGTTGCAAACAATATCAGGATATTGTATGGAGGCTCGGTTAAACCTGATAATGTGGATGCGCTCATGGGAGAACCGGATATTGACGGGCTGCTGGTCGGTGGAGCAAGTCTCGAGGTGACCTCGTTCAAGCGTATCGTTCAGTACCAGACCTGAAAGGCATGAGAGTGCTGAATGTATACCTTTATTGTTATCTTCCACGTTTTGGCATGCCTTGCACTCATTCTCATCGTTCTCCTGCAGACAGGCAGGGGAGCGGAGATGGGGGCGGCGTTCGGCGGGGCTTCCCAGACCCTTTTCGGGGGCGGGGGCGGTTCCACGTTTCTGAGTAAATTGACCACGGGAGCTGCTGTTGTCTTCATGCTCACCTGCATGAGTCTGACCTACCTTTCCGTTGGACCCTCAGGTCGATCGGTGATGGAAGATGTCCCCGTCACCCAGTCCGAGGGGATGCCGGTTCCGGAGGCAAAGCCTGTGCAGCCGCTTCCTGAACCAACAAAGACTCCGGAAGCTTCCACAAAGCCTTCCCAGGAGGCGATACCATCCTCTGATGCCGCTACCAGCCCTGCCCAGGAGAGTACGGCGGCACCGCAGCCAGCCGCCTCAGCTGCGCAGGAGGCGGCCGGGAGTGAAGGCAAGAAGAGCGAAGCTGCTTCGCCCGGGAAGGAAGAGAAGAAGCCGGCGCCGGAATCGAGGTCCCAAGGCAGGAAGCAGGACAAGACGGCCGAACCGGTTCGCAGGCAGTGAGCATCATGGGAGGTGTTCGGCAAACTTTTTCTTGCAAATCCGCCTATCTTGAATACAATAATTTGCCTGTGCCGAAGTGGTGGAATCTGGTAGACACACCATCTTGAGGGGGTGGCGGGGAGACCCGTGCCGGTTCGAGTCCGGCCTTCGGCACCAT
>JAAYUJ010000316.1 GCA_012517775.1 Deltaproteobacteria bacterium | reverse complement strand
GGAAACCATTGCCGTTGATGAGCTCAGACCTCTCATCGGCCTCGTTTTGATCTCGATCCACGGCGACCTGCAACAGGCCTCGAGCGTTCTCAATGGCATGCGGCGGGAGGAACAGGATGAAGCACCAATACATCGAGCGGCGGACTGGTAACGTCCGCACTGAGAGACTGTGCGGCGACCGCATTGTGAACCTCCTCTACTCGCGGGTGAGGGAGAAGCCGCCCGGTCTTTTTCGCGCCCTCACCGGTCCCCATATCTCGAGCCTTCTTGGATTTCTCAACTACGACTCGCTGCTGGCGGGAAGAATCGGAGCAAGTCATTCCTTGTGCGAGCAATCCTTGTCCCCTGGATCATTCTGATTGTCAACGGCTTCAAGAGCACCCCTGCAGATCCACCCATCCCGCCTCTTTTCCGCTCTAGCCGCCGTCTCAATCGCCTACGCCCTTGGAGAAGGAATGGGACGCCTGGCCTGCATCAGCTTTGGCTGCTGTTATGGAAAACCGCTTTCCCAGTGTCACCCATTGGTGGAGAGGATCCTCGGAGGCCGATGCTTCACATTCCACGGCAAGACCAAGAAGATCGCCTATGCAAGCGACCTGGACGGGCAAAAGGTCGTTCCCATCCAGGCCCTCGCATCAGTCCTGTATGTGGGCACGGCCCTCGTATCCATTATGCTTTTCATGCACTCCATGTTCATGGCGGCCTGGGTGATTTCCGTCGTGGTCACCCAGGGCTGGAGAGCATTCTCAGAAACTCTCAGGGCGGATTTCAGGGGAGATGGAATCATTTCCGCCTACCAGGTCATGGCAATCATCGCTGCGGCCTATATCCCTCTCATGGCCATCCTTCTTCCCCAAGGCTCCATCGAATCGCCCGACCTGCTTCGCGGAGTCCACATCATTTGGAGCCCCGGATTTCTCTCCTGCTTGAAGGACTGTGGCTGGCAATCTTCCTTTACACCGGATGCAGCAAGGTGACAGGATCGACCATTGCAATTCATGTCTACAGGGATAGAGTCTGAGACCAAACGTTCCAGAGGGTCCCAGCTCAAATAGATGTTCCTGCTCCGAAAAGTCCTTTGGTTCGCTGCTCGTAGGTCTGGATTCCAATCCCGACGAACGCGTGTCGGGTAGGGAAACCCGTCCTACAGAGCCACTTTTCATCGTTAAGGGTGTCCCGTAGGGAGACGCATGATCTTGTCATGAATAATATGACTCGCGAAGGCTGCACACTGCATATGGAAACGAATTTGCCAATGTTCAACACAGGATCAGTATCGTATAATAGCAGACATGATTTTCATATCTTAAGGAAGAGCAATGGTGCGATCAAACCTGGTTTTGGGATTCCGGGAGTAAGTGGCGTCTCAGGGGAGACAAGCAACGATCACCCGAGAGCGCTCCCTGACTTTCGGTAATGCTCAATTGGACAGGCTGACAGAAGAGGCCAATAAAATCAGTGAGTAGGCCAAATCCGGCCTTCGGCACCACCATTTGAAATCATTAGAAAACAGCCGAGCTTTCTGATTCTTGCCATGCGCATTGTCAGGCATGGCTTCTCTTTTTCCAGGAGGGCACCCATGGAAAGAGCAGTATGTGGCCTGACAATTCCTTCACACGAAGCGCCTTGACGAGACAAACACTGGCCCCTCACTCTCAGTGGATCTTGGCACAGCCGAGGGCGGGCTCCTGGCCTCTCGCCTCAATTATCAGCTATTCACCATCCCTGCTGGTGAAGGGATACACTGGAGAGGCATACCAGGAAGCCAGGGTGAGGCCGAAGCTGTTGATGGTTATCGTCGGCTCGTTCGTAGCATAGTCCTCCACGTCGTCATGATAGACGGCGGGAGCGGATTGGAATGCAGCATACTTGTCCGGCAAAGAAAGAACAATGCCAAGATCACGCCAGTCAGGGCGAAGCATCGGTCCCTCACCCCAAAGGCCCCAGAATTGCACACCGCTCAGATCAGCCACCTGGTGGTGGGGATGTTTGGCCCAGATGGAACCGAGACCGCTGACGAAGCATACACCCCACGGATTACCACCCAGGAAATAATCCCTTTGTGACAAGGCAAGAGTCTTGAAACTCCTGTCACCGGAAAGATCCTCGTACCAGAGAGCCTCGATGGCTGCTCCCAGTATCTCGTATGCAGATCCCCACCTGAAGGATTTCGCAGGGGGGCTATGGAATGGCTTGACTTGGGACTGCGCTTCAAAATAAACCAGATCGTCCTTTAAGAACGCCATGGCTTTGGGCTTATAACTCGGATCCAAAAGGGCAATTTCATAATGTGCCAGTCCGTGAAGGCAGTCGTAATCCAGTGCATACCAATTGCCTGCCTGCACCGCGTAAGCTTTTGCCTTTCTTAAATAGGTGGCATTGCCTAGGTGGCATTGCCTGTGGCGCGATAGAGTTCTGCCGCAGCGAGAGCCATGTCATCTCGCCACGTGGTCTCGGCGTAAAATCCGGACGTAGAAGACTGGGGCGCCGGGCGTCACTTCCCATATCCATAAATCTGTTTTGCGGCCATGAGGTAGGAGGATGCGAGCGAAAGGTCGCAGAAGGACTTGGTCGGATCTCCCCAAATGGCTGCAGCCAGAGCAAGGGACGCGGCCGCCTTACCCGCAATGTTCGCGCCTCTTCCTTCTTGGGAGGCCCACACCGCTCGGGTCGGGTAATTGAGATCATCATCCTCTGGCATCCGCCAGTGGTTATGATCCCAGGCGCTGCCGACCTGAAAATAGAGTACATCATTCGCCGGATCCCACATCTTCAAGATCCAGTCCAGGGAGACTCGTGCTTCATCCAGGACGTCGGGAATATGGTTACCGTCGTTATCTCCAAAGACCCGGGGGTGTCGGTCGAAAGCGGTCAGCATCATCAGAGTGGATGCACCGCTGGTGATAAGGAACTTGAGATAGTCGCCTGCATCGTGCCATCCGCCGCTTGCATCGACATGAGTACCGCCTTCTGCGCCTCCTCTTGCTATGCCGTCTTTGAGGTGGCATGGAGCATGTACGTCAGGCCCCGCGTCGCCACAACGCTGAACTCTATAGAGCCGGAGGGTGTGTGGAATGACGCGATTGTAAACCCTCTCACCTATTCTGAAACAAGGTGAAATTGAGTTCCCCGGGCACAAACGATACTTTCCTCGTACTTTCAGGCCGTCGAAGCTCAACTCATGCAGGCTGGAAAACTTGCCGTAAGGACCCACATTGGGACCAACAGTGCCGGAAAAGACGGTGTTTCCCTCCGGGTCACTGACAACGTGAAAGTTCGACCGGCCTGGTTCGTCTCGTTTGTCAGTACCCAGGCCGTCTTATGCTCATTGGGCAAGAAGCCGACCTGGTTCACTCGAATATAGATCGGAGCAGAATCTCCCAGCCCACATTCGCAAATGGAACGACGGTGGAATAACTAAGAGACCTGTGAAGAGCATACGTAGAGTCAAAGAAGTCATGATCTTCATCTCCTTTGAAAGCACTTCTCATTGGCAACTCCTTGTATAAGGAGAGGATGTCAGCCTGGTTTGTTCGACTCGGCCGCTTAACATCCTGTTACATATATACGAATCTCATATAGTGCACCGAGAAGACAGGCTTTCTCGATCGCGAAAACACAGTGCACCCAACACGAAAACCGTTCCAAATTCAACCACGATTTCCACGACCTGCGGCACACCGCGCCGGTTTTTGTTCCCATGAATAGGATCAGAGTCATTCCAAACCACTTGGTGAGCTGATATGAACCTGCGAGATTGCGCAAATGAAAACCAGCAGACTGGAATTCTTCCGACCTCCATGGCAATGGTCTTGATCTACCCCGGGAGTACATCACATTTCCTTTGTTCTGAAAACATCCGGATTGTCGTATTATTCTGTTGTGTTTCTGTACCGTCCCTTGGAAGGCGTCAGCAGGATGGAACCGACGGGTTCAGCCTTTTGATTTCGTGGGACCAACAGCCATTTTAT
>JAAYUJ010000315.1 GCA_012517775.1 Deltaproteobacteria bacterium | reverse complement strand
TCAGTATGGGTCTTGCCATTTCCTTTACCATTATTGAAAGGACCCGAGGCAGAATTGAGGCCCTGACAAAGGAGAGGCGCAGGGTTGTCCGGGTTCTCAGAAACGAAAGAATCATGGAATTGGCCGTCGCGAAAGGTTTGCCAGGGTGATACGGTAATCGTGCCCCACGGTGAGATGATCCCGGTGGACGGGTATATCATACAGACCTCGTAAATTTGTAGGGAAATGATCGCATTTTTTGGACACTGCTGCATATCTTACGGGGTAGATCGGACATCGCCATCAGACTATCAAGGTGCGCCACCTACCTCTATGGCTATGTACTTGCCGGTCGGGGTCTGGACCCCCAGACTTGTCAACTTCCGACATAGTTGTTCCTGCGCAAGCCTTCGCTTGGGCTGCTGGAGCGGTTCTAAACGCACTGTCACCTCTGTTGCCGTGCTCTTGATCCAGCCATGACAGGAAGTTATTGTATAAAAGAGATCCACGATCTCATTGTCTTGATCAAAGAATGGACGCAGCCAGTCCACCATCTGTTTGCGCGCATTCCAAACCGAACAGGTAACAAAATCAAACAGGTTCTTCCCCTCATTGTCGATACGCTTGAACGACCGGTAATCCTGCAATGAGGATACATCTATCTTGCTTGGAAGTTGACGCTTCTCTTCCTGAAGCCGTTCGAGCTCGGCTTCCTGTTCGCCAATCATGCCCTTCAATTGCTCACGAACGCTGTTGCGCCGAACCCGGCCGTCTTTGTTCAGACTCTCCCGGCTCTGCGCCAGCTTCCTGTAGAGCTTGCCCAACGTCGTCTTAACCCGCTGAATCAGACTCTGTTTTTCCTTGACCGCCGGATTCTCGATCTCCTGTCGCTCACTTTCCACAAACTTGAACCCGGGACGATAGTGAAATGGATGCCGCTCTTGGATGTGCTTGAAACTGTTCTCCGAGGCCCCCCACCGATGAAGAATGGCACGGGCGCAATCGGCCGTGCTCATTCCTTTATCACCATCCCACGCAAGACCACATGCTCTACGGTTGCTGCTCTTATTCCAGACATAAATGCGCCGCAGCTTGAAGTGATGCGGGCTCTTCAGCGGGTCTTCCGAAGTGTGGATATAGCTTTTCTCTTCCTCAAACACCCTGTAGTGCTTTCCGTTGAATTCGAATTCTTCCTGAAATCGATCCACCGAGACTCCCGCAAGCTTCGCTGCATCGACGTGCTTTTCCCAGGTCACAAAGGGAATTCCCTCACGTACCAGCCCGGAAAAAAACGGCGCTCCATGGCCTTCACGATCAAACACCATGACGGGCTGTTCTCCAATCTCCCCTGCCCATTTGCGCCCCATCGCCAAAATGTGGCCGCGCAAATCCCCCTTCCCCTCCTGAATCTCGAAATCCACCACACGGCCGCTGTCATCACAGGTCACCATGTTGGTCTGTCCCGGCTCGGGCATGCGCCTTTGCGTATTATACCCGCATCTCACGGATCTCTTCCCCGTGTAGGGCAAGAGATGGCCATCCGTGAACCACAACCACACGCCCACCAGACCCGCTCGCAACTGGCGACAAAAGTAGTCCTTCAGCAATATCCCCGAAATCCCTTGGCTCGCCACGCCATAAAACCATTCCCAGATCTTCGGCCGACTCGGCAACCACCCCAAGCCCAACACCACTCCAGCCTCTCGGCTTCGCACATTCTTCAACTGTTCTATCGAACGAATATTGTGCGCTGCCATCAAGAGAAACACCATGAAGATCTTGTACCCCGCCCCAAAATGCCCCATTACCAATTGCAACCACTTCCAGCGGCCAATCAGCGGAAACAGATAGGCAAAAACCCCCGCATACCGAGTCGCCTCCCAATCATGCTTTTCCACAAACGGCTGATCTTGTTGTT